>CAXUMV010000328.1:0-4325 GCA_964252065.1 uncultured Lichenihabitans sp. | reverse complement strand
TCGCGGTCCTGGTGTGGCGCTTCCCGCCCGGCCTCGCGCTCGACGCGGTCGCGGCCGGCATGGTGTTCGCCCTGTGGCCGGTGATGTGGATCGTCTTCAACGCGCTGCTGCTCTACAACATCGCCGTGGTCTCGGGCCGGTTCGACGCCTTCCGCGACTGGATCGTCGACCACATGCCGAACGACCGCCGGATCGTGCTGGTGGTGATCGGCTTCTGCTTCGGCTGCCTGCTCGAGGGCGTGTCCGGCTTCGGGACGCCGGTCGCCATCACCAGCGCGCTGCTGATCCTGGTCGGCTACCCGCCCATTGAGGCGCTGACCTACACCCTGATCGCCAACACCGCGCCCGTCGCCTTCGGGGCGCTGGGGGCGCCCGTGACGGTGCTCGGGCAGGTCACCGGGCTGTCGCCCGTCACGCTGGGCGCGATGATCGGGCGGCAGCTGCCCTTCATGGCGATCCTGCTCCCGTTCTACGTGATGGCGCTCTACGGCGGCATGCGCTCGGTCCGCGCGCTGTGGCCCATGCTGCTGGTGGCGGGCGGCAGCTTCGCGCTCGCCCAGTTCGTATCCTCGAACTACCTCGACTACGCGCTCACCGACGTCCTGTCCTCCCTCACGGCGCTCATCGTGACGCTCGGCTTCCTGCGCGTCTGGACGCCGGCACCCGACGCGGCGTTCGCGATCCGGCCTCAGACCGTGCGGGCCCATGCGCTCGGCGCCGACGTCGTGACGGCGCGTCCCGCCAACGCGGTCCCCGGATGGCAGGGCTGGATCCCGTGGATCGTGGTGTCGGCCGTCGTGATCGCCTGGACGCACTTCAAGATCTTCGCGATCGGCCAGCAGACGATCCCCTGGCCGGGCCTCCACAACGCGGTCGCCATCACGCTCTACGGCAACAAGCCCTATGCCGCGAACTGGGTGTTCCAGCCGCTGTCGACCGGCACGGCGATCCTGGTCGCGGCGGTCGTCATCGCGGCGCTCGCGGGGGTCGGCCCGGCGCGCTTCATGGACTGCGTCGCCAAGACGTGGCGGCAGGCCCGCCTCGCCATCCTGACCGTCGCGCTGATCGTCGGCCTCGCCTACCTCATGAACTACGCCGGCCTCACCTACACGCTGGGGCTCGGGGTGGCCTCGGTGGGCTTCGTGTTCCCGCTCCTGTCGCCTTTCCTGGGCTGGGTCGCGGTGTTCCTGTCGGGGAGCGACACCTCGGGCAATGCGCTGTTCGGCAACCTGCAGGTGGTCGCCGCCAACCAGCTCGGCCTCAACCCCGTGCTGATCGCCGCCGCCAACTCGTCGGGCGGCGTGATGGGCAAGATGATCTCGCCCCAGAACATCGCGACCGGGGTCTCGGTCACCGATCTCAAGGGCCAGGAGGGCGTCGTGTTCGCCCGCACCTTCAAGCACAGCATCATCCTCACCCTCGTGCTCGGCGTGATCGTGGTGCTGCAGCAATACGTCGTGCCCTGGATGATCCCGAGCTGAGGCCGATAGCGCAGGACAGGAACGCGGGCGGGCGGGCTGGCTGCCCCTCACGACAGGTCGTGCAGCGCCTTGGCCGAAGGGGGCCCGCAGCGGAAGCCGGAGAAGGTGGCGCGAAGGCCGGCGCGTTCCGGGGTCGCGGCCATCGGGCCGACGTCGTAGCGGTCGGAGGCGGGGAAGGGCGCGAGCCGCAGCAGGGGCCAGGTCACGCCGTCGAGGGACGCCTGCACGCGCAGGCTCCCCGCCTGCACGGTCACCCGCAGGCGGACGTCCGTGAGGTCGCCGTCGAGAGGGGCGATGGACCAGTCCGAACGGTGGTCCGTCACGACCGTGCTGAGGGAGAGCTTGCCGTCGGTCAGCTCCACGCCCGTCTTGACCCAGCGCCGCTCGTCGATCCGCACCATCAGGCCGGCCTGGTCGTAGAGGTGCTCGTAGGCGCCCTCGACGCGGAGCTCGGCCGTGAAGCTGCCCGGCTGCTCGACCAGCAGGGCATGCCCGGTGTCCCGGATGAAGCCGTAGTGGGTGTCCCGCCAGAAGTCGGTTCTGGCATCGGTCACCACGCTCAGCCGGTCGGCCGCAAGAGAGGTGACGGCCGGACGGTTGAGCCATCGCGCCGCCTCCAAGGACTGGTCCTGCATGGGTCACCTCTCCTGGGGCCGTCCTCGCGAGGCGCGAGGCGCGAGGCGCCGTGGCGATCCAGGCTACAGTGCGGAAGGATCGCTGCGCTCGCGACGGCGACACGGCCGCTTGGTATAAGTTGGCGTAGGCTAAACCCCGATGGCGTGGGGAACATGATGTCGTCGCGGTTGCGCCGCCCGGCCTCTTCGTCATAGTGCTCCTGGCGCGTGCGGCCTGCAACGCAGGCGACGAGGACCAGGGGATCGCTGGAAGAGGGAGAGCAGCGAGTGACGCGCATCGCCACGCCGCCCTCCGCTCCGACGGATCTCGAGGAGGCCGAGCCGACCCTCGCTCGTCGTTTCAGCCAGACCAGGGCCGCGCGGTCCTCCGCCATCCTGGAGGACTACACCGAACTGATCGCCGACCTCGTGCGCGAGCACGGCGAAGCCCGCACGACCGACATCGCCCGTCGGCTCGGCGTGACGCTGCCGACCGCCACCAAGTCGCTGGCGCGGCTGAAGCGGGAGGGGCTCGTCACCTCGCGCCCCTACCGGGCCGTGTTCCTGACCGAGGCGGGCACCGCCATGGCCGAGCGGGTGCGGGCGCGGCACCGTCTCGTCGTGGATCTCCTCACCGCCGTCGGCGTGCCGCCCGAGGCCGCGGAGACCGACGCCGAGGGCATCGAGCACTACATCTCGGCGGTCACGCTTCAGGCGTTCGAGCGCTTCCTGCGGCGCGGCGCCCTGCCGCGTTAGCGGCTGCGGAGCCTACTTCACGTCCCACAGCGCCCGGCATTTGGCACTGACGACCGCCTTCTTGGGCTTCATGCAGGCCATGACCTTGGCGACATCGGGCATCGCGTTCGCGCACAGCCGCTGGACATCGTCGTAGCAGGCGGCCTGCTGCTGGTCGCGCAAGGTCGGTCCGCTGCTGCTCGCCTCGGCACCGGCCGTAAGCCCAGCCAGGAGCGCGACGCCCACGAGAACTCTGATCGCCATGCTGGTCACCTCTTGCACCCGCGCGGGACCTGCGATCGGGACCTCGCGCCGGGACCTGACCGGACGCCGTGCCCGATTCCCACGGTCCTCCTTACTGTGGCACCGGACCGCTGTCGATGCGGGACGCGATCCCCGGGGGGATCGGGACGAAACCTCGCCGGTGATGCCTTTCTCTCGCAGGCGGGAGAAGGAGGATCATCGGCTACTCCGCCGCCTGCGGCAGCACGCGCGGCGGCAGGGCCTCGTGGTGTCGCGGCCCGGTCGTCGCACCGGCGAGGTCGGGGTCGTCCACCTCGCCGACGAAGCGCCCGAACAGGCGCCCGATCAGCCGGCCGGCGTCGTCCAGCAGGGTGAAGACGGCCGGCACGAAGACCAGCGACAGCACCGTCGAGACCAGGAGGCCCCCGATCACCCCGATCGCCATGGGGGAGCGGAACTCGCCGCCGTCGCCGAACGCGAAGGCCGAGGGCAGCATGCCGGCGACCATCGCGATGGTGGTCATCACGATCGGCCGCGCCCGCTTGCGGCCGGCTTCGACCAGGGCCTCGAGGCGGGACGAGCCCCGCCCCATCTCCTCCACCGCGAAGTCGACCAGCATGATGGCGTTCTTGCACACGATGCCCATCAGCATCAGCAGGCCGATGACGACCGGCATGCTGATCGGGCGGTCGGTGACCAGCAGCGCCAGGATGGCGCCGCCGATCGACAGCGGCAGGGAGAACAGGATGGTGATCGGCTGCGTGAAGCTCGCGAACAGCAGGATCAGCACGCCGTAGACCATCATGAGGCCCGCCCCCATGGCGAGGGCGAAGGAGGAGAACACCTCGCCCATCACCTCGACGTCGCCGGCCTGCTTGATGGTGACGCCCGGCGGCAGGGCCTTGGCGGTCGGCAGCGCGTAGATGGCCGCGATGCCCTCGCCGAGCGCGTGCTGGCCGGCCATGTCGGCCTCGATCGTGACGCGGCGCGAGCGGTCGTAGCGGCTGATGGCGGTCGGGCCGTGATCGAGCCGGAACTCCGCGATGGCCGAGAGCGGCACGCTCCCCCCGCTCGCGGTCGCGACCCGCAGCTGCTTCAGGATGTCGAGCTCGCCGCGGGTGCCGGCCGCGAGCTCCACCCGGATCGGGATCAGCCGGTCGCCCGCGTTGAACTTGGCGAGGTTGGCGTCGATGTCGCCGAGCGTCGCCACCCGGATCGTCTCCGACAGGGCCTCGGTGGAGAGGCCGAGGTC
>CAXUMV010000327.1:0-4336 GCA_964252065.1 uncultured Lichenihabitans sp. | reverse complement strand
GATCAGCATGACCTCGCCCTCGACCCAAGCGTTGACCTTGCCAGGGCCTCTGGTGAGCGCCGATTGGCTGTCCCGACATCTGAACGATGCGGACCTCGTGATCCTCGACACCACGGTCCCCTACGGCGATGACGGCCCGGATGGGCGGCTCGGCTTCGCCCGATGGGACGCGGCGCATATTCCCGGATCCCGGCACGCCGATCTCGCCTCGGCGCTCTCCGACCCGGACGCCGGGTTCAGCTTCGCGTTTCCGCCCGAGGACAGGCTTGTGCCGGCCCTGCAGGCGCTCGGCATCGGCGAGGGCGCCAGGGTCGTGCTCTACGACGACTTCCTCAACATGTGGGCCACGCGGCTCTGGTGGATGCTGCGCGCCATCGGGTTCGACGACGTCGCCATTCTCGATGGGGGATGGCGCGCCTGGAACGACGGTCGACGTAAGGTCGAGTCGGGCCCGGCGCCGGCGCCGAGCCGACGCCCGTTGAGCGCCCGCGCGCGGCCCTCGTTCATCGACCGGACCGCGGTTCTCGACAACGTGGCCGGACGGCGGCCGGGCGAGGCGCTCGTGTGCGCGCTCCCGGAGGACTACTTCACGGGCGAGGTCCCGGTCGGCGGACGGCGCGGCCACATTCCCGGAAGCCTCAATCTTCCGGCCGCCTCGCTGCTCGACGACACCGGCCGGTTCCTGCCGGAACGCGAGCTGAACGCGCGGCTCTCCGTCCTGTCGGGATACGCCGACGTCGCGCTCTATTGCGGGGGCGGCATCTCGGCGACCGTCGTCGCCTTCGCCCTGGATCTGATCGGGGCGGGCGATCGGGTTCGGGTCTACGATGGGTCGCTGGAGGACTGGAACGCCGATCCGGCCCGCCCGCTCGTCGCCGGGGCCTGACGGGAGCCATGGCGCAAGGCAGCATCATCCGGTTCAACGGCTTCAAGCAGTCGACCGTGAGCCATGCCGCGGTCGGCGCCTGGCGGCATCCGCAGAACAAGTCTCATCTCTACCGGACGCTCGACTACTGGACCGAGACGGCCCGCACGCTCGAGGCGGGGCGGTTCGATGCCCTGTTCATCGCCGATGCCCTGGGTGTTCTGGACGTCCATGCGGGCCGCATCGATGCCACCCTCAAGCAGGGCGTGCAGACGCCCTCGACCGACCCGCTGCTCGTCGTCTCGGCCATGGCGGCGGTCACGACGCATCTCGGCTTTGCGGTCACGGTCTCCTCGACCTACGAGCAGCCCTACGGCTTCGCCCGCAAGATGGCGACGCTCGATCACCTGACCGACGGCCGGATCGGCTGGAACATCGTCACCTCGGCCCTGGAGAGCGCCGCGCGCAATCTCGGCCTGGATCGGCAGATCCCCCATGACGAGCGATACGCCATCGCCGAGGAGTTCCTCGAAGTCGTCTACAAGCTCTGGGAAGGAAGCTGGGCGGACGATGCCGTCCGCATGGACCGGACCAACGGCGTCTTCGCCGACCCCGCCAAGGTCCACCCGATCCGCCACAAGGGACGCTACTTCAGTGTTCCCGATGCTTTCCTGAGCGAACCCTCCGCGCAGCGGACGCCCGTCCTGTTTCAGGCCGGCATCTCCGAAACCGGGCGCGACTTCGCAGCCGGTCACGCCGAGGGGATCTTCATCGCCGTGCATCGTCCCGATCTCGCCAGGACCCTGGTCGAGGACATCCGCCGCCGCGCCGAGCGCAAGGGGCGCGATCCGGCACGTCTCAAGTTCTTCGCCATGGCCACCGTCGTGACCGACGCGACGGACGAACTCGCCAGGGCCAAGGCTGAAGAATACGACCGGTTCATCAGCGTCGAAGGACATCTGGCCCGCCTCAGCGCCATCCTCCAGCTCGACCTGTCGCGGCTCGATCCCGACCAACCGCTCGACTATGTCGAGACCGAGGGCATCCGCGGCGTGCTCGACATGTACACCCGCCTCGACCCGACGAGGCGCTGGACGCCGCGCGCGATCGGCGAGTTCCTCGGCCTTGCCGGAGGCGGGGCGCTGATCGTCGGCGGGCCCGTGACGGCGGCGGACCAGCTGGAGGAGTGGTTCGAGGAAGCCGGCATCGACGGCTTCAACCTCACCGATCCGATGCCGCTGCAGACCTACCCGGAATTCAACGCCTTCGTGCTCCCCGAACTGCGGCGCCGCGGCCGCGTGCGCGAGCGCTACGAGGGGACGACGTTCCGCGAGAACCTCTACGGCGCCGGCCATCGACGCCTGCCGGACGACCACCCGGCCAGCCGCCATCGCGACCTGGGCGCCGCGCGGGACTCGGCCAGGGCCGGGATCCCGGCATGACCCAGGCCACCCGACCCACGACCGCGGCCCGTTTCGAGGGAGACGTCGCGGTCCAGTTCTCCCTGGTGCCCGCCTCGGACCGGTTCATCCCGATCATCCTCCACGCCGTCGAGCCGTTCGCCGCGACCGAGGGCCTGGCGGTTTCCACCGACAGCGTGTCGAGCCATCTGTCGGGCAGGCCGGACATCGTGTTCGGAGCGCTGACCGGGGCCCTGGTGCGCGCGGCCGGGTCCGGCGCGCATGTGGTGGCGTTCATCCTCGCCTCGCGCGGCGGCCCCGGCGGGCCGGACCCGTCCGTCCCGGATCGGCCCGGTCCGGATGTCGTCCAAGGCGCGGTGCAGGGCTTCGCGCCGCCCGCGGCGTCGGGCGTGCAGGTCGCCGCGCAGGTCTCGTTCCTGCCCCTGGCCGTCGCGGAATATGCCGAGACGACCGGGCAGATCGTCGCCTTTCTCGAGGCCGTGGGTTTGCGGACGACCCCCAAGGCTATGGTCGTTCGCATCGACGGCGACGCGGCCCTCATCGGCCACGCGCTTTCGACCATCCTGACCCATGTCGGCGATGCCTCCGCGCACGTCGTGCTCAGCGCGACGCTCGTGGCCAATGTCCCGGCACACGAAGCGTCCCCATGACGACGACCGCAGGCCCGCAGGAGATCGCCCCCGGCGGATCGGGCGCGCACCCCGGCATCCGGCAGCCCCATGGGACCGCGGGGGCGCGAGGAGGCCGGTTCCGGCGTTGCCGCCAGGTCGCGGCGGCGAGCGGGCCGGCCGGCGTGCTGGTCGCGGCGATCGTGGGGACGTGGGAGCTCTACGCGCGCTTCTCGGGGATCAAGCCCACGACCCTTCCCTCACCGTCCCGGGTCGCCCAGCAGATCTGGCTCAATTCCCCGGCGCTCGTCGACAACGCGCTGCCCACCGTCGCGGCCACCGTGTTCGGCTTCTCCGCCTCGCTCACGGCGGCCTTCCTGCTGTCCATCCTGGTCGATTTCAGCGCGACGGCCCGAAGCGCCCTGTTCCCCGTCCTGGTGATCAGCCAGACCCTGCCGCTCATCGCGATCGCGCCGCTCGTCGTCCTGTGGTTCGGCTTCGGGCTGCTTCCCAAGATCATGCTGGTCGCCCTCGTCACCTTCTTTCCCATGCTGGTGTCCCTCGTGCAGGGGTACGAGGCGACCGACAAGGACATGGAATGGCTGCTCCGGTCGATGGGAGCGTCGCGCTGGAGGGTGTTTCGTGCGGCGCGGCTGCCGTCCGCGATCCCGTTCTTCTTCGCCGGCCTGCGCATCTCCATCACCTACGCGGTCGTCGGCGCGATCTTCGCCGAATATTCCGGAGCCGAGAAGGGCCTGGGCATCTACATGCTGTCGGCCAAGAACAACTTCCGTCCCGACCTGGTGCTGGCGGCGGTGTTCGTCAGTGCGGTCCTGACGCTCCTGCTCTTCGGCGCGGCGACCTTGATCAGGCGTGCCGCCATGCCCTGGGAGCGTCTCCGCGAGGACGCCCGGGAATGACCGTCCCGATGCCGCGCCTGTCCCTGGACGCCGTCAGCAAGTCCTTCGGCGCGATGCCGGTCCTGCGCAACCTTTCGCTGAGCGTGAAGGCGGGCGAGTTCGTCTCCATTCTGGGCCCCTCGGGGGCGGGCAAGTCGACCCTGTTCCAGATCCTCACCGGCGCCTACCGGGCCGATGCCGGCACGATCCTGTTCGACGGCGAAGCCCTGACGGCCAAGGCCGGCACGTTCGCCTTCATGCCACAGCGCGACGCGCTGATGCCGTGGCGCCGCATCATCGACAACACGACGCTGGGGCTCGAGGTGCAGGGCCTGTCCCGGAAGAAGGCCCGCGAGACGGTCAGGCCGTTCTTCGACCAGTTCGGGCTCGCGGGATTCGAGGCGCACTATCCGGCCCAGCTGTCGGGCGGCATGCGCCAGCGCGCGGCGCTGCTGCGGACGGTCGTGCAGCAGCGCCAGATGCTGCTCCTCGACGAGCCCTTCGGCGCGCTCGACGCCCTCACCCGGACCACGATGCAGAGAT
>CAXUMV010000326.1:0-4338 GCA_964252065.1 uncultured Lichenihabitans sp. | reverse complement strand
CTTCAAGGCCTATGCGAGCATTGCGGCCGCGAAGGGATTCCTGCTGGTCTCGGCTTCGCCGCTCACGCGCTCGTCGCACCATGCGGGGGAGGATTTCGCCAAGCTGCGCGCCGCGCGGGAGCAGCGGCTGCACGGCGCCGTTACGGCGAAGTAGGCGAGGCTGCCGCGGCGACGACGCGCCTCGTGGGTGACGACGGGGCGATCAGCGATTGAGGAGCTTCAGCGCCGCCTCGTGCAGGCGCGGGTCGCCGGCTGCCACGATGCGGCCGCCCCCGGAGGCGTCGCCCCCGTCCCAGGTCGTCACGACGCCGCCCGCCCCCAGGATGATCGGAACCAGCGGTGCGATGTCGTAGGGCTTGAGGCCGGCCTCCACGATGACGTCCACATGCCCGGCCGCCAGCATGCAATAGGCATAGCAGTCGCCCCCGAAGCGGGGCATGCGCGCCTCGGTCTCGATCCGGCGATAGGCCTCGTGCTCCTCGGGCGACAGGAGGAGCGGGCTCGTGGTCATGAGCGTCGCCTCGCCGAGCGAGCCGCAGGGGCGGGTGCGCAGGTGATGGTCGATCTGCGTGCCGTGGCTGTTGAGGCCCGACCACGTCGCCCGCGCGCCGTCGCCGAAGAAGCGTTCGCGGGTGAAGGGCTGGTGCATCATGCCGTAGGCCGGCTGGCCGTGATGCTCGAGCGCGACCAGCGTGCCCCAGAGCGGCAGCCCGGCGATGAAGCTCTTCGTGCCGTCGATGGGGTCAAGGATCCAGACATACTCGGCGTCGGGCTGGTGGGCCTCGAACTCCTCCCCGATGATGCCGTGGGCCGGGAACGTATCGAGGATCATGCGCCGCATGGCGGTCTCGGCGGCCCGGTCCGCCTCGGTCACCGGATCGAAGACCCCGCCGCGCCCCTTGTCGTGCGCCGGCAGGGCGGAGCGGAAGAAGGGGAGGATCACCTCGCCCGCCACCGTCGCGAGCTCGGCCACGAAGGCTTCGAAGTCAACGGCCGTCATGCGCATCCCCGTGCCAACGTGCGAAGGCTGTACGCCTAGCCGCGATGGCCCGCCTTGTCACGGGCGCTAGGCCCGCGCCCGCATGATCGAGAGCGCCTTGAGCGCGCGCTCGCGCGCGATCTCGTGCTCGACGATGGGCCTGGGGTAGGTCTCGCCGAGCTCGATGCCGGCCTGCGCCAGCACCTCCCGCGGCGCGTCCCAGGGCCGGTGCACCCATTTGGGCGGGAGCCGCGACAGCTCCGGCACGAAGGCCCCGACATAGGCGCCCTTGGGGTCGAATTTCTCCCCCTGCAGGGTCGGGTTGAAGATGCGGAAATAGGGCGCGGCGTCCACCCCGCACCCGGCCACCCACTGCCAGTTGACGGGGTTGCTGGCCGGGTCGGCGTCGCACAGCGTATCCCAGAACCACTGCTCCCCGACCCGCCAGTCGACCAGCATGTGCTTGACCAGGAACGAGGCCACGATCATGCGCACCCGGTTGTGCATGACGCCCGTGGTCCAGAGCTGGCGCATGCCGGCGTCGACGATCGGGTAGCCGGTGCGGCCATGCCGCCAGGCGTCGAGCTCGGCGTCGGGCGGGGTCTTGTAGGGAAACGCGGTGAAGCCGGGCTGCACCGGTACGGTCGCGATGTCGGGGTGCTCGACGAGCAGGCTGTAGGCGAAATCGCGCCAGACCACCTCCGAGATGAACTTGTCGACCTCCTCCTGCCGGGCGCGGCCGCTTGCGGCGGCATGTCTTGCCTGGGCCACGACTTGGCGCGGCGAGATCTCGCCATGACGCAGATGGGGCGACAGCCGCGAGGTGGCCGCGACGGAGGGCCTGTTGCGGTCCTCGCCGTAGCGCGGCAGCCCGGCTTCGAGGAAGGCGTGCAGCAGGGCCTGCGCCTGCGTCTCGCCAGGGCTCCAGGTCTTGCGCAGCCCGCCCGCCCAATCGGGTTTGGTCGGCAGGTAGCCGAGCTCGTCGAGATGGGTGAGGCCGGGCACCCCGGCGAGCGGCGGCCCGGCCGTCACGGCGGTGGGCGCGGGGAGGGGGCGCTCGTCGATGCCGAGCGCCAGCGATGCCCGCAGATAGGGCGTGTAGACCTTGAAGGCCCCGCCGGTCTTGGACCGGACGTCGGAGGGCTCGTGCAGCAGGGTCCCGTTGAAGCTTTGGACGGCCACGCCGCGCGCCTCGAGAGCGGCCTGCACGGCCGCATCGACGCTGCGCTCGGCGGCCCCGTAGCGGCGGTTCCAGAAGCAGGCGGACGCGCCGCTCGCCTCCGCCACGGTCTCGACCACCGCCGCCGTGGCGCCCCGGGCCAGATCCAGCCGCCCGCCGATCGCCGCGAGCCGCGTGCCGAGATCGGCCAGCGAATAGTGCCGCCACCATTTGCCGGCGCCGCCGAGCGGCTGCAGGCCCGGGCTTTCCTCATCGACGACATGGAGGCAGAGCAGCGGCTGCCCGGTCGCGAGGGCCGCGGCGAGCGCGGGATTGTCGCTGAGCCGCAGGTCGTCGCGGAAGAGGACGAGGGCGGGGGCCTTGGTCATGGAAGGGCGCACTCGCCGGCCGGTGTGGATGGTCAAGCGGGATATATCGGCCCAGGCTGGACCACGGCAATCGGGCCGCGATGTTTCGGCTCAACGCGTGCTGAACCCGTCCCGGCCAGCCCCTTCTCCCGCGTCGCGGGAGAAGGGCATAACCCCGAGGGCGTGAAGCCGCACCGATGCTGCGGAACGGTTGCCTCGCACCGGGCGTGTCGTCTAAGCGGACGGACCGCAGCGCGAAAGACACCGGCATGTCGACGCCCCATACACCCGCTTCCGATTTCCTCGACATCCTGACGACGCGCGGATACCTGCACCAGGCCTCCGACCCCGCCGGCATCGCGGCCCTGGCCTCGAGCGGGGCGCTGACGAGCTATGTCGGCTACGACTGCACCGCGTCCTCGCTGCATGTGGGCAGCCTCATGTCGATCATGATGCTGCACTGGCTGCAGCAGACCGGCAACCGGCCGATCGTGCTGATGGGCGGAGGCACGACGCGGATCGGCGACCCCTCCGGCCGGGACGAGACGCGGCAGATCCTCACCCTCGAGGCCATCGAGGCCAACAAGGAGAGCCTGAAGCAGAGCTTTGCCCGGCTGCTGCGGTTCGGCGAGACGGGCAGCGACGCCCTGATGGTCGACAACGCCGCGTGGCTGACCGCCTTGAACTACATCGACTTCCTGCGCGAGGTCGGCCGGCACTTCTCCGTCAACCGCATGCTGTCGATGGACAGCGTCAAGATGCGGCTCGAGCGCGACCAGGAGCTCAGCTTCCTCGAATTCAACTACATGTGCCTGCAGGCCTACGACTTCGGCGAACTCTACCGCCGCCACGGATGCCGGCTGCAGATGGGCGGCTCCGATCAGTGGGGCAACATCGTCACGGGCATCGACCTCGGGCGGCGCATGGGCACTCCGCAGCTCTACGCGCTGACCTGTCCGCTCATCGCGACCGCCTCCGGGGCCAAGATGGGCAAGACGGCGAGCGGCGCCGTGTGGCTCAACGCCGACCGGCTCAGCCCCTACGACTACTGGCAGTTCTGGCGCAACACGGAGGATGCCGACGTCGCCCGCTTCCTCAAGCTGTTCACCCTGTTGCCGCTGGGCGAGATCGACCGGCTCGCGGCGCTCGGCGGGGCGGAGATCAACGAGGCCAAGAAGGTCCTGGCGACCGAGGCGACCGGGATCATGCATGGCCGCGAGGCGGCCGAGCGGGCCGCGGAGGCCGCCCGGCAGACCTTCGAGGAAGGGCTGGCCGGCGAGGATCTCCCGAGCGTGACCATCCCGGCGGCCGAGCTCGCGCCGGGGCTCGGCCTGCTGTCGGCCTTCGTGCGGGCGGGCCTCGTGCCCTCGACCGGGGAGGCGCGGCGGCAGATCCAGGGGGGCGGGCTGCGGCTCAACGACGTCGTGCTCAGCGACCCGCGCGGCACCCTGACGAGCGCCGACTTCAGCCAGGGCGGCGCCGCCAAGCTGTCGCTCGGGCGCAAGAAGCACGTGCTGCTGCGCACCGCCTGAGGGCGGCCGGCGCGACACCGCCGGCAGGAACCATCCTTCCCCGAGGCGATTGGGAAGCATCACCCCGCCAAGGAGACGCGACATGGCCGAGAAAGACCTCAAGGGCCTCTTCCTGCACCAGCTGAAGGACACCTATTACGCCGAGAACGCGATCGTCAAAGCCCTGCCCAATCTGATGGAGGCGGCCAAGGACGACGAGCTCAAGACCGCCCTCGGGGTCCACCTCGAGGAGACCAAGGCGCAAGTGAAGCGACTGGACCAGGTGTTCAAGCTCATCGGCGAGAAGGCCGAGGGCGTCCA
>CAXUMV010000325.1:0-4341 GCA_964252065.1 uncultured Lichenihabitans sp. | reverse complement strand
GCGGTTGATCGCGAAGGTCGTGTTGACCCCGAGCGTGATGGCCATGAACGGTGCCTCGCATGGAATGAGCGGCGGCCCGCCGGGGTCCCGGCCGCAGGTGTCCGCCTCGGCCGAACGCGGGACCGGTCCGGCGTCCGGGACGCACGCCAACCCGAGGCCGCCGCCGATAATCCCGGCGTCCTCGCCCTCGTTGCCGACAGCTTTTCGCCCGGGCCGGCCCGTGTCAATGGCCCGACCGGCACGAAACGGGGTTCTTGAAAACTATTTTCATGGTCGATTGACTTCTCGCGCGCGGTCCGTAAAAACATTTCCACAATCGAGAGGCTGCGGTCCGGAGCAACCCGCGGGCCCATCGGAGGACGCTCATGAACGTCGAGGTCAGGGCAGGGAACGTCCCGTCGCGGGTTGTGTTGGAGCGTTTGTTTCGGACGACTTACGCGATTCGGCGGTTTGAGACCGAGGGGATCAAGCTGTACCGGCAGGGTCTGATCCGGGGTTATTTCCATCCCTATCTGGGGCAGGAGGGGATTGCGGCGGGGGCCTGCACGGCGCTGCGCAAGGGGGATTTCATCGCCTCGACCCACCGCGGCCACGGCCATTGCGTGGCCTGGGGGGCGGAGATCCGCAAGATGATGGCGGAGCTGCTGCAGAAGCGGACGGGCTACTGCCAGGGCTACGGCGGCTCCATGCACATCGCCGACATCACCTCGGGCAACCTGGGGGCCAACGGCATCGTGGGGGCCGGGACGCCGCTGGGCGTGGGGGCGGCGCTGGCCGCCCAGGTGCGCGGGTCGGACGCCGTGACCGTGACGTTCACGACCGACGGGGGCTCCAACAACGGCACCTTCATGGAGGGGCTGAACCTCGCCGCGATCTGGAACCTCAACTTCATCCTGCTGATCGAGAACAACCAGTACGCGGTGTCGACCCCGATCGAGGACTCGACGCGCCAGACCGAGCTTTACCGGCGCGGCGAGGCGCTGGGGGTCGAAAGCCACCGCGTCGACGGCAACGACCCGCTGGCGGTCTACTTCATCATGCAGGAGGCGGCCCGGACGTGCCGCGAGGGCCGCGGACCCGTGCTGGTCGAGGCCGTCACCTACCGCCACACGGGCCACCACGTGAACGATCCGGGCAAGTACATGCCGGCCGACCGGCTCGCCTACTACAAGGAGCGCGACCCGGTGGACGCGGCGCGCCGGAGCCTGACCGACCTGTCCGACGCCACGGCGGCCGAGATCGGGGCCATCGAGGCCGAGGTCGACGCCGAGATGGAGGACGCCATCGCGTTCGCCAAGGCGAGCGACGAGGTGTCGATCGAAGAGTTCAAGACGTTCGCGGCCGCCTATTGAGCGGCGGCGCCCCGGCCTCGGCCCCGCAACGCCCGGAAGGATCTCCGCCATGAGCGGACGAGAGATGATGTACCGCGACGCCTTGCGCGAGGCGATCGACGAGGAGATGGCGCGCAACCCCGAGGTGTTCATCATCGGCGAGGGCATCGCGGACCGCGGCGGCTCCTATAAGGTGACCGAGGGCCTGCTGGCCAAATACGGCAAGCTCCGGGTGCGCGACACGCCGATCTCGGAAGCCAGCATGATCGGGGCCGGGGTGGGGGCCGCGATCGCGGGCGCCCGGCCGATCGTGGAGATCCTCTACGTCGACTTCGCCATGCTGGGCATGGACCAGCTCGTCAACCAGGCCGCCAAGTTCCGCCTGATGACGGGCGGCGACGGCCGCGTGCCCTTCGTGATGCGCACGCAGGGCGGCACGGGGGGCGGGGTGGCGGCGCAGCACAGCCAGAGCCTGGAGGCCCTGTTCTACCACATCCCGGGCCTCAAGGTCGTGATGCCCTCGGCGCCCTCGGACGCCAAGGGCCTGCTCAAATACGCGCTGCGCCAGGACGACCCCGTCATGTTCCTGGAGCACAAGCACCTCTACATGACCAAGGGCCCGGTGCCGGACGGCGAGCACGTGGTGGAGTTCGGGGTGGCCGACGTCAAGCAGGCCGGCACGGACGTGACCGTGATCGCCTGGTCCAACATGGTGGGGCGCGCCCTGCAGGCCGCCGGGGAACTGGCCGCCGACGGCATCTCGGTCGAGGTGGTCGACCCGCGCACCCTGGTGCCGCTCGACCTGCCCGCGATCCTGCGCTCGGTGGCCAAGACCAACCGGGTCGTCATCGTGCAGGAGGCGGTGCGGCGCGGCGGGGTCGCCTCCGACATCGCGTCGCTGATCCAGGCCGAGGCCTTCTACGACCTCGACGCGCCGGTCGAGATCGTGGCGGGCCTGAACATCCCGGTGCCGTTCAACCTCGAACTGGAAAAGGCCAGCGTGCCCCAGGTCGAGGACGTCAAGCGCGCGGTCCGCAAGGTGCTGGGCCGGTAGGCGGGCCCGCCGCGGTCCGGTTGCAGGGGTCCGAACGCGGCGTCCACCCGGGGTCTGGGCCCCGGTTGAGCAGCGGGGCGGCATCGGCGCCGCCCCGAAGGATCAGAGCCGCTTGCGGGCTCGGCGGCCCCGGGGTTGCAAAGGCCGCCGCGGGGTCGGGGAACACGCCCCCGCGGCTCGCCGCGGGCATCGAAACCAGTTCGGAACCACCGTCATGTCCAAGCCCATCGTGATGCCGCAGGTCGGCCAGGACCTGACCGAAGGCAAGCTCGTCGAGTGGCGCGTCAAGGTGGGCGACACGGTCGCCAAGGGCGACATCGTGGCGGTGGTCGAGTCCGAGAAGGCCTCGTTCGAGGTGGAGGCCTACGAGGTCGGCACGGTGCTCGACCTGCTCTACGAGGAGGGCGCCACCACCGAGGTCCTGGCCCCCATCATGTTCGTGGGCGACCCCGCGGAGGCCAAAGGCGCCGCCCCGGCCCCGGACGCGGGCGGGGCACCCCCGGCGGCCGCGCCCGCCCCGGCCGCCGGGGCGCCGGCCGCCCCTGGCCCGCAACCGGCCGCCCCCGCCAGGCCCGACGGCGCCCCCCGGTCGTCGCCGCTGGCCCGCCGCCTCGCCGGCACGAACGGCATCGACCTGTCGGCGCTGGCCGGCACCGGCCCGCGCGGCGCCGTGGTGAAGCGCGACGTCGACGAGGCCCTGAAGGCCCGCCCGGCCGCCGCCCCGGCACGGGCGCCGGCGCCCGCCACGGCCCGCGCCCCCGCCGTGCCGCCGCGGCCCGCCGGACCGGCCCCCGCCGCCCCCGGTCCGGCCGCCCCCGGTCCGGTTCGTGCCGAGGCCGCCCCGGCGGCGCTGAACCGCGCCTGGCTGCGCCGGGGCGAAGGCGCGCCGGTGGTGATGATCCACGGGTTCGGGGCCGACCTCAACGGCTGGCGGGTGCTGGCCGCGGCCGCGGCCCTGGCGCGCCCCGTGCTGGCCCTCGACCTGCCCGGCCACGGCCGGTCGGCCGGGCTCGACCGGGTGTCGCTCGCGGGCCTCGCCGAGGCCGTGGCGGCCGCGCTGGCCGAGGAGGGGGTGGCGGAAGCCGACCTCGTCGGCCACTCGCTGGGCGCCGCGGTCGCGGTCGCGGTGGCGGAAGCCGCGCGCTTCACGGTGCGGTCGCTGTTCCTGATCGCGCCGGCCGGGCTCGGCCCCGACATCAACGGCGCCTTCCTGGACGGCTTCGCCCGGGCCCGGGGCGAGGACAGCCTGGCGCCCTGGATGGCGCTGCTGGTCGCCGACCCCGCCGCCATGGGTCCCGCCATCGTCCGGATCACGGCCCAGGCGCGGGGCAACCCGGGCGTCGCCGAGGCGCAGGACCGCGTCGCCCGGGCGCTGTTCCCCGACGGCACGCAGGCGGTCTCGGTGCGCCACGCCCTCGGACGCCTGCCGGGCCCGGTCCGGATCGTGGTCGGGGCCGAGGACCGCATCATCCCGGCCCGGCACGCCGCGGGCCTGCCCGGCCCGGTCGCGGTCCACGTCTTCCCCGGCGTCGGCCACATGCCCCACCTCGAAGCCCGCGAGCCCGTGGCCCGCCTGCTGGCCCAGCACCTGCGCTCGGCCGGGTAGGAGCACCCCCCACGAGGGCCCGATCCGGCCCGTCCAGCCGCCAAGGAAACCCCGATGCCCATCGCCCACCTGAAGCCCATGCTGCAACGCGCCCAAGCCGAACACTACGGCATCGCCGCGTTCAACTAGACCTCCGTTTATGTTCGACGGCTCGGCCCTGCCGTTCGCCGAGAACGTTCGCCAGAGCCACGCCGTCTAAGACCTCACCCAGGCCGCCGGGGTCGGCCTCAAGGCGCAACTCGGCGCCCCAAGTTTCTGGCTTTGCTGAACTTTACGGGCGGATCAACGAGAGCGGGATGGTGCCCAGGGGCGGAATCGAACCACCGACACTGCGATTTTCAGTCGCATGC
>CAXUMV010000324.1:446-4373 GCA_964252065.1 uncultured Lichenihabitans sp. | reverse complement strand
GCGAGCGGCTCGATCGTTCCATCATGCACCGCCACTCCGCCCCGGGGATGATCCCGCGCGGGGCTTTGGGCGTTGCACCTCGGGCCGGGCCAAGCCAGGAGGTGACCCATGCGCAGCCGCGACGCCGCGATCCTGATCGTCCCCGGGCTCGGCGGCTCCGATGCCGGCCACTGGCAGAGCCGCTGGGAGGCCAAGCTGCCCACCGCCTCGCGCGTCGAGCAGGCCTCCTGGAGCCATCCGCGGCAGTCGGCCTGGTGCGCCGCGGTACGCGAGGCCGCGGGGCGGGCGAGGCGGCCCGTCGTCGTGGTCGCCCACAGCCTGGGCGTTCTGGCCTTCGTCGAAGCCATAGCCATGCCCGAGGCGCCGGCTATCGCGGGTGCGTTCCTGGTGGCGCCCCCCTCGGAGACGATCCTGCTCGAGCTCGGCGAGGTCGACCCCGCCTTCACGCCCTTCCCGACCGCGCCGCTGCCCTGCCCCTCGGTGCTCGTCGGCAGCCGCAACGACCCCTATGCGACGCTGGCCGAGGTGGAGGAGCTCGCGCTCGACTGGGGGTCGCGCTTCATCGACGCCGGCGAGGCCGGGCATATCAACGCCGCCTCGGGACACGGCCCCTGGCCCGAGGGGCTGATGGCCTTCGCGGGCTTCCTGAACAAGCTGTGATGCGCCCCTCCTCCGATATCGCGAGGCGCCGTGGCGATCCTTGCGACGGCATGGGTGCCCCGAGACGTGGATTGCTTCGCTCGCAAAGATGGCCGCGGCGTTCGACATCCCTCCTGGCCGGCGCTCAGGAGGCGATCGAGGCCTTCACCGCTTCGACGAGCTGCTTCAGCGAGAACGGTTTCGGCAGGAAGCCGAAGGTCTCCCCTTCGGGCAGGTTCTTGGCGAAGGCCTCCTCGGCATAGCCCGACACGAAGATGACCTTCGCGGTCACTCCCCGCTTGCGCAATTCGCCGAACATCGTCGGTCCGTCCATCTCCGGCATCACGACGTCGGACACGATGAGGTCGATCGTGCGGTCGTGGTCGGCCACGACCTGCAGCGCTTCGACGCCCGAGGCGGCTTCGATCACGGTGTAGCCCCGCGCGTTGAGCGCCCGGGCCCCGAAGGCCCGGACGGCTTCCTCGTCCTCGACCAGCAGGATGGTGCCGCGCCCGGTCATGTCGGCCGCCGGGGTCTTGTCGGCATCCTTCTTCACGACCTCGGGCACCACCTCCTCGAGGAAGGCCGGCAGCAGGATGCGGAACGTGGTCCCCTGCCCGACGACGCTGTCGCAGAACACGTAGCCGCCGGTCTGCTTGATGATGCCGTAGACGGTGGAGAGGCCGAGGCCCGTGCCCTTGCCGACCTCCTTGGTGGTGAAGAACGGCTCGAAGATCTTGGGCAGCACCTCCGCTGCGATGCCGGTGCCGCTGTCGCTGATCTCGACCAGCACGTACGGCCCCGGCACCAGCGACTTCTCGTTGAAGGCGGCGCATTCCTCCGCGGCCACGTTGCGCGTGCGCACCAGGATGCGCCCGCCGCTCGGCATCGCGTCGCGGGCGTTGACCACGAGGTTGATGACCACCTGCTCGAACTGGTTGAGGTCGGCCTTGACGAGGCCGAGGTCGCGCCCATGCTTCACCTCGATCTCGATCTTCTCGCCGACGAGGCGCCGCATCATGTTCTGCAGGTCGGACAGGACGTCGCCGAGCTGCAGGACCTCGGGGCGCAGCGTCTGCCGGCGCGAGAAGGCCAGGAGCTGCCGCACGAGGCCCGCGGCCCGGTTGGCGTTCTGCTTGATCTGCATGATGTCCTGGAAGGACGGATCGGTCGCCCGGTGGTTGGCCAGCAGCAGGTCCGAGTAGCCCAGGATCGCGGTCAGCACGTTGTTGAAGTCATGCGCCACCCCGCCCGCGAGCTGGCCGATGGCCTGCATCTTCTGCGCCTGGACGAAGCTTTCCTGCAGGGTCCGCTGTTCGGTCGTCTCGAGCGCGAAGATGTTGGCCGTGCCTCCGCTGCCCCCCGTCGTCTCGCCGCCCGAGACGAACAGGCGCACCCAGCGCTCCCCCGCCCCGACCAGCCCCGCATCCACCGGCGGGATGTCGCCGTGGCCGGCGATCGCCGCCGCCACGGCGGCCTTCAGCAACGGACGATCCTGCTCGATCACGGCGCCGGCCAGCGCCGCCCCCTGTTCGCCGCGCCCAGTTCGTAAAGCATCGCCGAACAGGCGGGCGAAGGCCGCGTTGGAGCGCGTCACGGCGCCATGCTCGTCGAGTGCCGCGATCGCCATCGGCGTCGAGTTGAACAGCCGGGCAAAGCGCACCTCGGCGGCGCGCAGGTCCTCGCCGGGCTCTTCCCCGGCTTCCCGGTTGATCACCAGCGTCCGGGAGGGGCCGGCCACGCCGTCCTCCGCGAAAGCCACCCGGTGCAGGATGCGCACCGGGAAGCTCTGGCCGTTGCGGCGCTTGAGGTCGATGTCGAACTGCTCGGTCTTCACATCCCCCGGGCCCCCGGCGATGGTCGTCAGCATCGCGGCGGCGTTGCCGGCGACGATGTCGCCGACCGCGAGGCCCCCCGATCCGACCTGGGCGAGATCGTAGTCGAGCCAGGTCGCGAGCGTCGCGTTCATGTAGGAGATGCGGCCGTCGTTCCCGGCGGAGAAGAAGCCGGCCGGCGCGTGGTCGAGGAAGTTGATCGCGTGCTGGAGCTCCTGGAACACGTTCTCGTGCCGCTCGCGCTCGCGCGTCACGTCGGCCACGGTCCACAGGGTGCCCCGCGCCGAGCCGGGCCGGGCGATCGGCCTCACCCGGACACGGTACCAGCCAACCGCTCCCCCGCCCGCCAGCGCCGGCGAGAGCCGCATCTCCTCGGTCAGGCGGCGCCCCTCGCGGGACGCCTGGGCGAGGCGGTAGACGGCTTCGGAGACCTCGGGCGGCCCGGAGAAAAGCTGAGGGACGGACCGCACGTTGCCGCCCGCCGTCCCGCCGGCCAGCATGAGGAAGGTCTCGTTGGCGTAGACGATGCGGGACTCGCCCTCCGTCACCAGCAGGCCCTCGGCGTTGGTGTCGGCGATGACCTTGGTGACGTCGTTGCGCGCAGCCTGGCCGGACAGCTGCAGGAACCCGACCGCGTAGAAGAACAGCGCCACGAGCCCGATCAGGGCCAGCAGCGCGAGGAGGCTGAGCGTCAGCCGGCCGGCCTGCTCGGGCGGCAGCAGCGAGTAGGAGCCGGCCGCGCCCACGAGGAACAGGGCCAGCACGACGATCAGCAGCGGGCTGCCGGTCCGCTCGGTGCGGTCCACGGCCGCAGGTGCGGTGGCGGGAATATCGGTCATACCGGGCCACGTCCGCCCGGCAGGCACCCGCGTCCCGTCGCCGGCCCGGTCATGCGAGCATTAACCATCCATTAACCTTCTGCCGGCGAACACGTCGCCGTATGCTATAGTCCAACACTTGCTGCGTTTTGTGTCGAGGGTCCGAGGTCCGATGCAGTCGTTTGGCGCCTTCCTGAGTGACAACAAAGGCTGGGCCGCTCTCGCCGCGCTGCTCGGCACGGTCGTCGCCATTGCGGTTCTACTTCTTTTGTACCGCCTCGTCTTCGGTCGACGGCTGCATATGACAGGCGGGCGGTCGCGGCAGCCGCGCCTCGGCGTGGTCGATGCGTTCGATCTCGACCGGCAGCGCCAGCTGGTGCTGATTCGGCGCGACAACGTCGAGCACCTCGTGATGATTGGCGGGCCCAACGACCTCGTCATCGAATCGGCCTTTATCCGCGCACAGCCGAGTGTCGCCGTTCCGGTGGGACGGGACAAGGAGGTGTCGGCGCCATCGGCCCCCCTTATCCCCATGCCGGCCCCGCCTGCGTCGGCAGGCAGCGACGACACGCGGCCGCCGGTGCAGACCGTCGCGGCCGACTTGCCGCCCCCGCCCCCGCCGGCCGCACCCCCCC
>CAXUMV010000324.1:0-436 GCA_964252065.1 uncultured Lichenihabitans sp. | reverse complement strand
CACCGCGGGCGACCTCGCCGATGCCGCGCCCCCGCTCGATCTCACGCAGCCCGTGTCGCCCAAGGACCTCGGGCCCTTGTCCGAGCTGCCCGCCCCGGCACCCGTGCAGGAGCCAGCCGCCGAGGCGAGGCCGGAGCCCGCGCCGGTCGCGGCCCCATCCTCGGAACCCGTGTCGAAGACCGCGCCGCCGCAGCTCCCCGAGGCTGCGCCGTTCCCCCCGCCGGCGGCCATCCCGCCGCTGCCGCCGGCCCCGGCGACGCCGCGCCCGCCCTTCTCGCGGCTGGCGCAGGGCTTGCCGCCCCGCCCGGCGGGCAGCGTGCTGCCGCCCCGGCCGCCGCTGTCGTCGCTGCGGACGCCTGCTGCCGTGGCGGGACAGGCCGTCCCGCAGCCGCCCCGTCCCCCGGGCGCCACCTTGCCCAACCGGCCGACGCCGCTC
>CAXUMV010000323.1:3971-4413 GCA_964252065.1 uncultured Lichenihabitans sp. | reverse complement strand
TGCTCGACGAGATCGAGAAGGCCCATCCCGACCTCTACAACATCCTGTTGCAGATCATGGATCACGGGAAGCTGACCGACCACTCGGGCAAGCAGGTCGACTTCCGCAACGTGATCCTGATCATGACCACCAATGCCGGTGCCGCCGACATGGCCCGCCCCGCCTTCGGGTTCGGCCGCACCAAGCGCGAGGGCGAGGATCTGGAGGCGATCAACCGGATGTTCACGCCGGAGTTCCGCAACCGGCTCGACGCGATCGTGCCCTTCGGCCACCTGCCCGAGACCGTCATTGCGAAGGTCGTGGACAAGTTCATCCTGCAGCTCGAGGCGCAGCTCGGCGACCGCAACGTCACGATCGAGCTGACCGACGAGGCCCGCAACTGGCTGATCGAGAACGGCTACGACGAGGCGATGGGCGCCCGACCCATGGCGCGCGTGATCCA
>CAXUMV010000323.1:3300-3961 GCA_964252065.1 uncultured Lichenihabitans sp. | reverse complement strand
GCCGACGAGGTGCTGTTCGGCAAGCTGAAGAACGGCGGCGCGGTGCGCGTGGTGGTGACGGCGGACGAGGGCGGGCCCAAGAAGCTCGGCTTCGTGTTTCCCGAAGGCCCGGTGCTGCCGCGTCCCGAGCGCGACATCGTGGAAGCCGGCCGCAAGCGCAAGACCCGCGCGGAGGCCGGCGAGGAGACCGAGCCGGACGCCCCGGAGCCCGACGAGGAGAGGCGCGACCCGCCCGAGCCGCCGGCCGCAACCGGCGGCACGGGGTCCGTGCCCAAGGTCCCGCTCAAGACCTGAACCACGCCACCCGAACCCCTCTCCCGCTCCCGCGGGAGAAGGTGGCGCGGTGAAGCGGTGACGGATGCGGGGATCCCCGGTAGGCCCCCGATCAAGCCCCGTGCCGGAGTCGGCACGCCCCGCGGCCGGTCCAAATAGCGTAAGGTCGGGCTCGACTCGCTTCCGCCCTCGAGCCTGCCTCCCATGTCCGGTTCCGTTCTCGTCATCGACCAAGGCACGACCTCAACGCGTTCGATGGTCTTCGGCCCTGACGTGATGCCACGCGCCGTCGCGGTGGAGGAGTTCCCGCAGGCCTACCCGCAGCCGGGCTGGGTGGAGCACGACCCCCGCGATCTCTGGCGGACGGCCCTGTCGACCGCCCGCATCG
>CAXUMV010000323.1:0-3290 GCA_964252065.1 uncultured Lichenihabitans sp. | reverse complement strand
CCGATGCCGGAGCCACCGTGGCGGCGATCGGCATCGCCAACCAGCGCGAGACCGTCGTGGTGTGGGACCGGGCGACCGGCGTGCCGATCCACCCCGCCATCGTCTGGCAGGACCGGCGCACCGCGGGCCGCTGCGCCGCCCTCAAGGCCGAGGGCGCGGGACCCATGGTCGGCGAGCGCACCGGCCTCGTGCTCGACCCCTACTTCTCGGCGACCAAGATCGCATGGGTTCTCGACGCCGTGCCGGGCGCCCGGGCGCGCGCCGTGCGCGGCGAGCTCGCCTTCGGGACCATCGACAGCTTCCTGCTCTGGCGCTTCACCAACGGGGCCGTGCATTCGACCGACGCCACCAACGCCAGCCGCACGGCCCTCTACGACATCCGCAAGGGACGGTGGGACCGCGACCTTTGCAAGCTGTTCAACGTTCCGCCCAAGATCCTGCCGGAGATCAAGGATACGGCGGCCGAGTTCGGCACGACGGCGATCGAGCACCTCGGCCGGGCGCTGCCCATCCGGAGCGTCGTCGGCGACCAGCAGGCGGCGCTGATCGGTCAGGCGTGCTTTGCGCCCGGCGCCGTCAAGAGCACCTTCGGCACGGGCGCCTTCCTGCTGCTGAACACGGGCGCCACCCCGGTCTTCTCCCAGCACAGCCTGCTGACCACGGTCGCCTACCAGCTCAAGGGACGCCGCACCTATGCGCTCGAGGGCGCGATCTTCGCGGCCGGCGCGGTCGTGCAATGGCTGCGCGACGGCCTGCTGCTGGTGCGCTCCTCCGCCGAGACCGGGCAGCTTGCCGCGGGCTCCGACCCCGACCAGCCCGTCTATCTCGTGCCGGCCTTCGTCGGGCTCGGGGCGCCGATCTGGGATGCCGAGGCGCGGGCCGCGATCGTCGGCATCACGCGCGGCACCTCGCGGCGGGAGATCGCGCGCGCGGCTCTCGAAAGCGTGGCGTTCCAGACCCGCGACCTCGTGGACGCCATGCGGGCCGACGCCGGCAGCCGCATCGCGATCGCGGCCATGCGCGTTGACGGCGGCATGAGCGCCAGCGACTGGACGATGCAGAGCGTCGCCGACATGATCGAGGCGCCGGTCGACCGCCCCGCGGTGCGCGAGACGACCGCGCTAGGGGCGGCCTATCTCGCGGGCTGGCAATCCGGCCTCTACCCCGACCCGGAGGTCTTCGCGAAGGCGTGGCGGCTGGACACCCGCTTCGTCCCCACGATGACGGCGGCCCGCCGGGCTGACAAGCTGAAAGGCTGGCGCGACGCCGTCGCTCGTACGGTGCTCAAGCCCTGAGCGACGGGTCCGTTACGCTCCTGTACCCGCGTTGAACCGTCCTTGTTCGTCATCGCGAGGCGGCAAATCAGGCGCGGTCGACCACCGCCTCGGCCTCGATCTCGACCAGGTAGTCGCCCACGAGGCGTCCGACCTCCACCAGCGTGTTGACCGGCCGGATCGTGCCAAACACGCGGCCGTGGGCGCGGGACGCGGCCTCCCAGTCGTCGGCGTTGCGGAGGTAGACGCGCGTGCGCACGACGTCGTCGATGCGGCCGCCCAGCGCCACGAGGCTGGCCGCGATCTTGTCCAGGACGAAGGTGGTCTGTCCCGCCACATCGCCCGGGCAGACCGCCGTGCCGACGCCGTGGGTCGCCGTGGTGCCGCTGACGAGGATCCGGTCGCCCGTGCGGACGGCGCGCGAATAGCCGGCGAGCGGCTCCCAGACGCTGCCCGAATCGACCTGCCGCCGCCCGGGGCGTCCGACGACGTCCGTCGCCGTGAAGAAGGACGGCACGGTGCTGAGGTGATGGCTGAGGTCGCCGGATGCCGTCAGGAAGGGCGGCCGGCGATACTCGTCGCCGCAGTCCCCGGGGACCGGCCGCGCTTCGGCCAGCGCGGCGTCGAGCACGGCATGGTCGCTTCCATCGAGCGCGAACGAGAAGCAGCGCCGGTTGTCGGCGCGGTGCTCCCCCTCGCCGAGGCGCGCGCCGACGACGACCGCTGCCACCGCCGGCTGGTCGAGCACCCAGCGCGTCGCCACGTTGGCGATCGACACCCCGTGCCGGCGGGCGACGCCGGCCGCCGCGGCCAGGATGCCCTGGAACACGTCCCAGCCGCCGATCGCCGCGATGAAGCGGCGGTATTTCGCCTTGCTCCAGTCCGTCAGCCCCGCCTCGGGGTCCGGGCGGCCGAGCCAGCGCTCGGACAGCAGGCCCCCTGCGAGCGTGCCGTAGGCCAGGAGACGCACGCCGTGGCTCAGGCACAGCGCGCTCAGGGGGCCGGCCGCCCGGCGGTCGAGCAGGGAGAAGCTCACCTGGTCGGTGCGGATCGGGATGCCGTGGGCGACGAGCACGCGCAGGTGGTCGGCATCAAAGTTGGTGACGCCGAGTTCGGCGACGGCGCCCGCGCGGCGCAGGGTGTCGAGATGGGCAGCGGCATCGAGATAGGCGAGATGCTCGAAGGTCCACCAATGGAGCTGCATCAGGTCGATGCGCGCCGTCCCGAGCCGGCTACGCGCCCGGTCGACGCCGGCCCGCACGGTCTCGAGACTCATAGGCCCGGGCACCGGGCACCACTTGGTGAACGCCTTTGGCCGCGTGGCGGGATCGGGGAAGCGCCGCAGCAGCGCGCCCGTGATCAGTTCGGCGCTGCCGTAATGGTCGGCCATGTCGAAGCCGTCGAAGCCGTCCGCCGCATAGGCGGCCAGCGCGTCGGCGCCCTCTTCGGGGTCGAGCGTGCGGCCGTCCCGCTCCTGGTCGGCCACCTGCCACAGGCCGGTGAGGATGCGCGGGATCGACAGACCCGGCGCGATCTCGACCCGCGGAAGGGTGGCCGTCACGGCCCGCCCAGCTTGGCTTTGAGGGCGCTGACGTCGGCGGTGCTCATCTCGCCGGTGGTCACGACCTTGCCGTCGGCGATCTTCCAGAGGCGGAACGGGCCGGTGATGTCGCCGTACTTGTCGAACTGCACGGGGCCGATCACCCCCTCATAGCGGACGGGCTTGCCGGCCTTGATGAGCGCGAGCGCTTTGCCCAGCCCGTCCTTGCCGGCCCCGACTGCCGTGCCCTGCGGATCGGTGACCTTGGCGATCGCGTCGCGGATCGCCGCCGGCTCCTTGGAGGCGGCCGCGGCGATCGCAAGTCCCACGATGGCGCCCGCATCGTAGGAGCGGTCGGCCGCCGGGTTGGCCGGGTCCAGCCCGGAGAAGGTCTTGTAGTTGTCGTTGAAATAGGTGGTCGAGGGCGTCGGCGTCGTGCCGGAGGAGGTGCCGTAGGCGTCCTTCAGGTAGTCCGG
>CAXUMV010000322.1:0-4435 GCA_964252065.1 uncultured Lichenihabitans sp. | reverse complement strand
GTGATGGGGTTCACCACCATGCCGCTCTCGTAGCGCTTGACCTTGCGGACCTCCTCGGCCTGCTGGTCGGGCTCGAGGTTGCGATGGATGACCCCGATCCCGCCCGCCTGCGCCATGGCGATCGCCAGGCGCGCCTCGGTCACCGTGTCCATGGCCGAGGAGATGAGCGGCAGGTTCAGCCCGATCGAGTTGGTCAGACGGGTGCGGGTTTCGACTTGGCCGGGTAGAACTTCGGAGGCGCCGGGCACCAGCAGCACATCGTCGAAGGTCAGGGCTTCCGGAAACTGCGGAAGCGAAGCGAATGACATGAGGCCATCTCCAGGCCGCGATGCGCGGGAGGCTTGAGTTGGCAGAGGGCCGTAGCATGGGGCGTGCCAGGAGGAAAGAAGGCCGCTGCCACGGTGCCATCATCGCGAGCGAAGCGTGGCGATCCACTGGTCCACACGGGGAAGCCTGAACCGCCACGGCGCTTCGCGCCTCGCGACGACGCCCGCCGCCTTCAGGCAGACGCCTCGATCACACCACGGTCCCGTGCAGGTCGTAGGCGTCGGCGCGCTCGATCCGGACGGTCACGATGTCGCCCGGCCGCACCGGGCGGCGGGAGGTCAGGTAGACCTTGCCGTCGATCTCCGGCGCATCGCCCTTGGTCCGCCCCTGCGCGACCGTCGGGCCCGCGGTGTCGACGATCACCGGCAGGCGGCGCCCGACCTTGGCGGAGAGCAGCTTGGCGCTGATCCCCTGGGCATGCAGCATGAAGCGCTTGTGCCGCTCCTTCTGCACCGCGGGCGGCACGGGCGGCAGGCCGAGGTCGTTGGCCGCCGCCCCGCCGACCGGCTCGTACACGAAGGCGCCGACCCGGTTCAGCTTAGCCTCGGTCATCCAGTCGAGCAGGAAACGGAAATCCTCCTCCGTTTCGCCCGGGAACCCGACGATGAAGGTGGAGCGCACCGTGAGATCTGGCAGCTGTGCGCGCCAGGCCTGGACGCGGGCCAGGACCTTCTCGTGATTGCCCGGCCGCCGCATCGCCCGTAGCACCGTGGGGGCCGCATGCTGGAACGGAATGTCGAGATAGGGCAGCACGAGGCCGTCCGCCATCAGCCCGATGACTTCGTCAACATGCGGATAGGGGTAGACGTAGTGCAGGCGCACCCAGGCGCCGAGCTGCCCGAGCTCGCGCACGAGGTCGATGAACTTCGCCCGGACGCTGCGGTCCTTGTAGGGGCTCGCCGCATAGCCGAGGTCGAGCCCGTAGGCGCTGGTGTCCTGCGACACAACCAGCAGCTCCTTGACCCCCGCCTTCACCAGCCGCTCGGCCTCCCGCAGCACCTCGCCGGCTGGCCGGGAGACGAGATCGCCGCGGAGCTTGGGGATGATGCAGAACGAGCAGCGGTTGTGGCAGCCTTCCGCGATCTTGAGATAGGCGTAGTGGCGCGGGGTGAGCTTGACGCCCTGCGGCGGCACGAGGTCGAGGAAGGGATCGTGCGCCGGGGCGGCCGCGAGGCGCACGGCACCCATCACGCTGTCGAAGGCCTGCGGCCCGGTGACCGCGAGCACATTGGGATGGGTCGCGGTTATGCTGCCAGGGTCGGCGCCCATGCAGCCGGTGACGATCACCTTGCCGTTCTCGGCCAGGGCCTTGCCGATCGCCGCGAGCGACTCGGCCTTGGCGCTGTCCAGGAACCCGCAGGTGTTGACGATCACCGCGTCCGCGCCCGCATGGGTCTTGCTCAGCGCGTAGCCCTCGGCCAGCAGCTGGGTGATGATGCGCTCGCTGTCCACCAGCGCCTTGGGGCAGCCCAGCGAGACGAAGGAAATTCTGGGCGCAGCCCGGCCGGGCCTTGGGGCCTCGGCCGGCGCCTCGGAGCGGACGGGCATCGACATGCCGCTGGCATGGCACGCAGGGGCCGCTCAAGGCAACCATCGCGTGCGGCGTTCGGGCTGGGTTTATGATCCGCGCATGGCGGATCAGCCCCTTCTCCCGCCTGCGGGAGAAGGACATGACCCGGCAAGGGTGATTGTGGCCCGGCCGCCTGCTGGGGTATGGCTCGCGCGCATGAATGTCCTTCTCCTCGGCTCGGGCGGGCGCGAACATGCGCTGGCCGCAGCCCTCGCCAAAAGTCCAAAGCTCGGCACCCTGACGATCGCGCCGGGCAATCCCGGCACGGCGGCGCTCGGCCGCAACGTCGCGCTGTCGCTCGACCAGCATGACGCCGTCCTCGCCCTCGCGCAGGAGGTCGCGGCCGACCTCGTGGTGATCGGCCCGGAGGCGCCGCTCGTCGCGGGCCTTGCCGACCAGCTCGGGGCCGCGGGTTTTGCGGTGTTCGGGCCCTCGCGGGCCGCCGCGATGCTCGAAGGCTCGAAGGGCTTCACCAAGGACCTTTGCCGCGCCGAGCGCATCCCGACCGCCCCCTACGGCCGCTTCGATGCGCCATCGCCCGCCAAGGCCTATCTGGCCGGCCGGTCCGCGCCGATCGTCGTGAAGGCGGACGGGCTCGCGGCCGGCAAGGGCGTCGTCGTCGCCGAATCGATCGCGGAGGCCGAGGCGGCGGTCGACGCCATCTTCGGCGGCGCCTTCGGGCCGGCCGGTGCGACGGTCGTCATCGAGGACCACCTGGCCGGCGAGGAGATGTCCTTCTTCGCCCTCTGCGACGGCACGCGGGCGCTGGCCTTCGGCTCGGCGCAGGACCACAAGCGGGTCGGCGAGGGGGATACGGGCCCGAACACGGGCGGCATGGGCGCGATCTCGCCCGCCCCGACCCTGACGGCAGCCCTCGAGCAGCAGATTCTCGGGACGATCATCGCCCCGACGCTGCGCGGCATGGCGGCACGCGGCACCCCGTTCCGCGGCATGCTGTTCGCCGGGCTGATGATCACCGCCGACGGCCCGCAGCTCATCGAGTACAACGTCCGCTTCGGCGATCCAGAGACGCAGGTCATCCTGCCCCGGCTGGAGGAGGATCTCCTGCCCCTGCTGCTCGCGGCCGCCCGGGGGAGCCTGCCGGCGGGACCAGTGCGCTTCAGGCCCGAGACTGCGCTGACCGTGGTCATGGCCGCCAAGAACTACCCGGGGCCCCCGCTCAGAGGCACCGCGATCGGCGGCCTCGCGGCGGCCGCGCTCCTGCCGGGCGTCACCGTCTTCCAGGCCGGGACGGTGCGGGCCGGCGAGCGGCTGCTGGCCGACGGCGGCCGGGTCCTCGCCGTGACGGCCCTGGGGGCGTCGGCGCGCGAAGCGCAGGCGCGGGCCTATGCGGGGGTCGACGCCATCGCGTGGCCGGGCGGCTTCTGCCGCCGCGACATCGGATGGCAGGCCGTGGCGCGCGAGCGCGCCGGGCCGGATGGACAGCCCGAAGGCGCCGATGCCTGACCTCGCCGATCTCTTCCCCGGCTTTGCGTCACGGACCGTGTCGACCGAAGGGGGCCGCATCTTTGCGCGCGTCGGCGGCGCGGGGCCGCCGCTGGCCCTGCTGCACGGCTTTCCGCAGACCATGGCCATGTGGCACCGCCTCGCCCCAGCGCTGGCCCGCGCCTTCACGGTCGTGGTCATCGACCTGCGCGGCTATGGCTGGTCGGCCGCCCCGCGCAGCAAGGCCGGCGCGCTCTACGCCAAGCGCCGCATGGCCGAGGACATCGTGGCCGTGATGGACGACCTCGGCCACGCCCGCTTCGCCCTGGCGGGCCACGACCGCGGGGCGCGGGTCGGCTACCGGCTCGCGCTCGACCAGCCGGGACGGCTCACGGCGCTGGCCCTGCTCGACATCGTGCCCACCGCGGAGGTCTGGCGAGCGATGGAGGCCGGCAGCCCGCAGACGCCGCACTGGCGCACGCTGGCCGCCCCCGAGCCGCAGCCCGAAACGGAGATCGGCGCGAACCCGGACGCCTATTTCGAGGGGCTGCTCCGCCGCTGGTCGCGGGCGGGGTCGCTCGCGGCCTTCGACCCCCGGGCGCTCGCCCATTACCGGGCCGCCTGGGGTGACCCGAGCCGCGTGCACGCGATGTGCGAGGACTACCGGGCCGGCGCCACGCTGGACCGGGCGGCCGACGAGGCGGATCTCGCGGCAGGACGAACCATCGATGGGCCGGTGCATGTCCTTGCCAGCACAGGCTACCTGCAGAAGGACGGCGGCGAGGCGGCGCTCGAGACATGGCGGCGGACCTTCGCGCCGCAGGCGACCGGGACGGTGCTCGATTGCGGGCACTTCATCGCCGAGGAAGCCCCGACGGAGGCCGAGGCGAGCCTTCTTCCGTTCCTCCGGGCGGCGGCGGCGTGAGCGGCAAGGCGCCCTCGATCGGTCTGGCTCTGGGGGGCGGGGGCGCGCGGGGGCTTGCTCACATCGTCGTGCTCGAGGTGCTGGACGAGCTCGGCCTCAGGCCGGTGGCGCTCGCCGGGACGTCCATGGGCGCCGTGATCGGGGCCGCCTATGCGTCCGGCATGCCG
>CAXUMV010000321.1:0-4478 GCA_964252065.1 uncultured Lichenihabitans sp. | reverse complement strand
GGGCGCGGGCGAGGCCCGACTGCTCGGCCGCCTTGGCGTCGCGGATGTCGAGCGTGCCGCCGGGCATCACGGGCCGGCCGGGCAGGAACTTCAGGGTCGCCGGGTTCGGCGTCGTCTCGGTTTCGATGAACATCGGGTTTTCCCTCCAGCCGGTTCAAAGCCGGCCTTCAGCTGTCGCCATGGTGGCCGGGGCAGATATGGCGGCCGGCGCGGCGGAAATCAAATCGGCGCGCCGGGGCCGGCACGGCCAAGCCGACGGTCGACAAGGCGCGGCTTCGGTTTCATAAGTCCTGTCCTGGGGAAGCGGCTGCCGGAGGTCCGCAACGTGAATGCGTCGGGCGCGCCGGTCGCGCTGATCATGGGCAGCCAGTCCGACTGGGCCGTCATGGCCCATGCGGCCACGACGCTCGATGCCTTGGGCATCGGCTACGAGGCGCGGATCGTCTCGGCGCACCGCACGCCCGACCGGCTGGTCGCCTTCGCCAAGGGCGCCAAGGCGGCCGGCTTCAAGATCATCGTCGCGGGCGCCGGGGGGGCGGCGCACCTGCCGGGCATGACGGCCGCCTGGACCAGCCTGCCCGTGTTCGGCGTGCCCGTGCCGGGCGCGGCGCTTGGAGGGCAGGACAGCCTGTTCTCCATCGTGCAGATGCCGGCCGGCGTGCCGGTCGGAACCCTCGCGATCGGCCGGCCGGGTGCCATCAACGCGGCGCTCCTGGCCGCCGCGGTCCTCGCGCTCGGCGACGAGGCGCTGGCCGCCCGGCTCGACGCCTGGCGGGCCGCCCGCAGCAGCGACGTGGCCGACCACCCGACCGACGAGGCCCGGACCTGAGCCTCATGCTGAAACCCGGCCAGACCATCGGCATCTTGGGAGGAGGGCAGCTCGCCCGCATGCTGGCGATCGCGGCCGCCGAGCTCGGCCTCAGGGCGCACGTCTACGCCCCCGAGCCCGACAGCCCGGCCTTCGCGGTCGCGGCCGCGGCGAGCACCGCCGCCTACGAGGACCGCGAGGCCCTGACCCTGTTCGCGGCCGCGGTCGACGTCGTGACCTACGAGTTCGAGAACGTGCCGGCCGCGGCGGTGGCGGCGCTCGAGGCCATGCGGCCGGTGCGCCCGGGCCGGCGGGCGCTCGAGGTCACGCAGGACCGCTTCGCCGAGAAGAGCTTCGTCCAGGGGCTGGGCATTGCGACCGCGCCCTTCGTCGCGGTCGACGATGCCGGTGCCCTGGCCCGCGCCGTGGCCCAGATCGGCCGTCCCGCCATCCTCAAGACGCGGCGCTTCGGCTACGACGGCAAGGGGCAGGTCGCGGTGCGGGAGGGCTCCGACCTCGGGGCGATGTTCCGCAGCCTCGACGGTCCCGCGATCCTCGAGGGCGTGGTCCCTTTCGCCCGCGAGGTGTCCTGCGTGGCGGCGCGGGGGCAGGACGGCGCCTTCCGGGCCTACCCGCTCTGCGAGAACCGGCACGAGAACGGCATCCTGGCCACGACCCGGCTGCCCGCGGCCGTGCGGGACGCGACGCAACAGATCGGGCTGGCGATGACCGAGCGCATCGCCGCCTCGCTCGACTATGTCGGCGTGCTGGCGGTCGAGTTCTTCGTGGTGCCCGACCCCGCCCATCCCGACGGCGAGCGGCTGGTCGTCAACGAGATCGCGCCGCGGGTCCACAACTCCGGCCACTGGACGCGCGGCGGGGCCGTGACCTCGCAGTTCGAGCAGCATATCCGCGCCATCGCGGGCTGGCCGCTCGGCTCCCCCCGTCCGCTCGGCACTATCGATATGCGCAATCTCATCGGCGCCGCGGCCGAGGACTGGCCGGCCATCCTCGCCGAGGAGGGCGCCAGCCTCCAGCTCTACGGCAAGGCCGAGATCCGCGCCGGCCGCAAGATGGGCCACGTCACTCGCGTGACGCCGTTTCCCCACCCCTAGCCCCGAAGGCCACCCGCCCATGCCGACCACCGTCCTGATGCCCGTCCCGCTGCCGGCGATCGTCGCCGACAGCCTCGCCGAAACGATGACCGTCGTCAGGCTGTGGGAGGCGCAGGACAAACCGGCGTGCCTCGCCGCCGCGGCGGGCGCCGTGCGGGCCATCGCCTCGCACGGGGTCATCGATGCCGCCCTCATGGCGGCGCTGCCCGGGCTCGAGATCGTCTCGAGCTTCGGGGTCGGCTACGACGGGGTGGACACGGCCTACGCGGCCGCGCACGGCATCGTCGTGACCAACACGCCCGACGTCCTCAACGAGGAGGTCGCCGACACCACCCTCGCGCTGATGCTGGGCGCGGTCCGGCAGCTGCCCGCCGCCGAGCGCTACCTCCGGGCCGGCCGTTGGACCGCCGCGCCGTTCCCGCTGACCGCGAGCCTCAGGGGCCGCACGGTCGGCATCCTGGGGCTCGGGCGCATCGGCAAGGCGGTCGCCCGGCGCTGCGAGGCGTTCGGGCTCGCGGTCGCCTATCACGGCCGGCGGGCGCAGGAGGGGGTGCCCTACCTCTACTTCCCCACGCTGGTCGGGCTGGCCGCGGCCTGCGACATTCTGGTCGTGATCGCCCCGGGCGGCGAGGAGACGCGCAACCTCGTCGATGCGGCGGTGCTGAAGGCGCTCGGGCCGGACGGCTACCTGATCAACGTCGCCCGCGGCTCGGTGGTGGACGAGGCGGCGCTGATCGAGGCGCTCGAGGCCGGCACGATCGCGGGCGCTGGCCTCGACGTCTTCGCGGACGAGCCGCGCGTCCCGCAGGCCCTGATCGACCTCGACCACGTGATGCTCCTGCCCCATGTCGGCTCGGCGTCCCAGCATACGCGGCGCGCCATGGGCCAGCTCGTGGTCGACAACCTGCGCGCCTGGGACGCCGGCAAGGCGCCCCTGACCCCCGTGCCCGAGACGCCCTGGCCGGCTCGTCCGGCCGCCGGATGACGCCTGCGGGGCGTGGTTTTCGCCACCCGGTTGAGCTATAGTCGCCGCAGCCGATCAGGACCGCCGATCGAGGGAGCCGCCGGGCATGGGACAGCTGCGCCGCCTCTGTCCCGGCTCCGCGGCGGTTCTCGCGGGCTTCTGCGGGGCCTTGCTGTCGGGCCACGCCGGCCGGACCGCGCCCGCGCTGCCGCTGGCCGTGGCCCATGAGGCCGGCCTCTGGGACCTCAGCTTCGAGAAGGGCAACCGCCGCTGCCGGCTCGTCCTGCGCGGCGAAGCCGTCGACGGCGGGTTCGCGGTCGCGATGCCGGCCGGCTGCCGCAAGGCCTTCCCGAGCATCGGCGCCGTGACGGCCTGGGTGCCGGGCGAGGGCGGGCACGTCGTGTTCAAGGACGAGGCGGAGTTCGCCATCTTCGACTTCGCGCCGGCCGGCGGGATGCCGAGCCTCACCGCCACCGCCGGGGAGGGCGACGACTACACGCTGACCCCGGTCGATCCCGCGCGGCGGGACGAACTGAGCGCCGGCGCTACCGAGGCGCTTGCGGTTCCCGACGAGCCTGCGGCGCCCCCGGCGCCGGGCCTCGCCACGGGCGTGCTGGTCGAGAAGGGCGGCGCCCCGAAGCCGCTGGCCGAGGCGCGAGCCGAGCCCGATCCCGCGCCGGCCCTGCCGCCCCCCACGATGCAGGAGGTGGCCGGCAACTATGCGGTGCTGCGGCAGGACCGCGATACCGGCTGCATGGTGACGCTGGAGCCCGGCGTCCGCCAGAAGACCGGCCTGCGGGCCCGCCTCGCCCCGGCGTGCCGCGACCAGGGCATCGTGATCTTCGATCCCGTGGGCTGGGAGCTCGGGCGCGGCAGCGAACTCGTGCTCACGGCCCGCAAGGGCCACACCACCGCGCTGGTCCGGCGCGACGGCAAGACCTGGGCGAACTCGCCCCCGCGCGGCGCCGCCCTGGTGCTCAAGCGGCTGTAATCCCTCTCCACCGCGGCCCGTGCCGCCCACCGGCGCGCCGTCGGCCGGTGTCATCAGACCGTCATCCCGTGCGGGGATGGGGTGTCCTCGCCTGCCGCCACGTCCCTCCTGCCCGAGCCTCCTGACGCATGACCTCACGCTTCGTGGCCTTCACCTCGCTCGGCCGGCGCACGCTGCCCAACCAGTGGGACGCCATCGCGCTCGCCCTGATCCTGGGGGCCTTCGTCCTGGTGGTGCATGGCGGCCGCGGCATGGTGGTGCCGCTGCCGGCCTCGGGCGCCCCCCCGGTGGTGCTCGACTACGCCTATCTGCCCTACTACGCCCTGCGCACCACGATGCGGATGTTCGCCGCCATGGCGGCCTCGCTGCTGTTCACCCTCGCCTATGCGACCCTCGCGGCCAAGAGCCGGCGGGCCGAGACGGTGCTGGTGCCGCTGCTCGACGTGCTGCAGTCGGTCCCGATCCTCGGCTTCCTGTCCTTCACGGTCACCTTCTTCCTCAATCTGTTCCCGAGCAGCGAGCTCGGCGCCGAGTGCGCCGCGGTGTTCGCCATCTTCACGAGCCAGGCCTGGAACATGGCCTTCTCGTTCTACCAGTCGC
>CAXUMV010000320.1:0-4486 GCA_964252065.1 uncultured Lichenihabitans sp. | reverse complement strand
GATGTACTTCTTGATCAGCGTCGCCGGCGCGAGACCCGTGAGCTTCACCTTGCCGAGGCTGCCGGCCTGCTCGAGGGCGCGCGCCGCAGCCGGAAGGCCGATCCCGGCGGGGATGATGATGCCCTTGAGGTTGGGGAAGGCCTGCACGAGGGCCAGGGCCTGCTGCTGGTTGATCTGCTCGCTCTCCTGCCCGTAGGCGATCTGCACGAGCTTCATCTTGCCGTATTTGGGATCGGTGAGCTTGCTCTTGATGAAGGCGATCCAGGCGTTCTGGTTGGTCGCCGTCGGCGTCGCCGACAGGATGGCGAACTCGCCCTCGTAGCCGATCATCTGGCCCATGCTCTCGATCATCATCTCGGCGAGGCTGTCGCCCTTGGCCTGGTTGAAGAAGAGGGGCCGGGCCGCGGTGGCGACGTCGGAGTCGTACGACACGATTCTGAGGCCCTGCTGAGTGGCGCGCTTGAGCGCCGGAGCGACCGCGTTGGCGTCGTTGCCCGAGATCGCGATGACGTCGACCTGCTGCGACACGAGATTGTTGATGAACTCGATCTGCGCCTCGGCGGTGGCCTGCGAGGGGGCCTGCTGCACGTATTTGCCGCCGATCTCGCCCTGCGCCTCCTGCGCCCCGGTGCCGGCGACTTGAAAGTAGGGATCGGTGTCGAGCTTGGGCAGGAAGCCGACCGTCACCGGCGCCTTGGCGCAATCCGCGGCGAGGAGCGGTGTCGCGAACAGGGCGGTTCCGGCCACAAGGGCCGCGATCGTCAGGTGTTTGTTGGGCATGCGATGTCTCCTTCCGAGCGTTCGGGGGTTTTTTATGGTCGCGCAGACGGGCCGCCCGAACGCGGTCCGCCGGCATCGGACAGGATGGTCCGGGTCTGGATCATCCGGTAGAGACGCTGCGCCGTCGTGCTGAGCAGCAGCGAGACGATGAGCAGCAGCCCGATCACGGTGCCCTGCGCGTCGCCGCCGACCTTCAGCAGGCCGAGGACGTTGCGGAGCGTCGCGATGAGGACCAGCGCGTATAAGACGCCGGTGAGCTTGCCCCGGCCGCCGAAGACGCTGACCCCACCGAGCAGCGCGATCGTGATGACGTCGAGCTCGAGCCCGATCGCATTGTCGGCCCTGGCGTTGGCGAGGCGCGCCGTGAACACGATGCCGGCGACGGCGCAGACGAGGCCGCTCGCCACGAACAGGCCGAGACGGATGCGGCCGACCTTCACCCCGGCGTAGTGCGCGGTGTCCGGGTTGCCGCCGATGGCATAGATGCGCCGCCCGATGGCGCTCTTTTGCAGCACCACCGCGAACACCGGCGCCAGCACCAGGAAGGGCACGATGGTCCAGGGCAGCGGCGTGCCCCCGACCGTATTGATGCCGAAATCCGTGAAGGCGTCGGGGAACTCGTTGACCGACCCCGCGCCGAGGATGATGTAGCCGACGCCGCGGAACAGGGCGAGGGTGCCGAGGGTCACCACCAGCGACGGCAGGCCGAGGCGGGTGACGAGGGTCCCGTTGAAGGCGCCGGCCAGGGCGCCGGTCGAAAGCGCCGCCGCGATCGCGACGCCGAGCGGCGCGCAGGTCGATCTCCCGCGCGATAATGAGGAGCACCATCGGCAGCACGATGAGCGCGCGCTCCGAGACGCCGGCGACCACCTGCGAGAGATTGAAGGCGGTCGCGAATTTCGGGACGGCGAGCACCGCATAGGCGAGCATGGCCGCGGTCAGCAAGGCGAGGAAGCTCTCCCAGGTGGCGAACCGCTCGATCGGGCCGGCCTTCACCGGTGACCCCGCGACAGCACCGCCCGGCGCCCCACGATGGTGTCGACGCCGACCGCGATGAGGATGACGAGCCCGTAGACGCCCTGCAGCCAGAGCGGATCGACGCGCACCAGCGTCAGGCCGTTCTGGATGACAAGCAGGGTCAGGGCGCCCAGCGCCACGCCGAGTACCGTCCCGGCCCCGCCCCGGATCGCGACGCCCCCCACGACCACCGAGGCGATGACGGTCAGCTCGTATCCGAGCGCGACGCGCGCATCAACGGTCGCATAGCGCGACGCCCAGAGCGCGCCATCGAAGCCCGACAGCAGCCCGGCGATCACGAAGGCGCCCAGGACCAGCGCGGTCCTGCGGAGCCCGATCAGCGCGGCCCCCTCGGGGTTCGAGCCGATCGCGAAGAGCTCGCGTCCCGCCGGCAGGCGTTTGAGCACGAGGCCGATGAGGACCATGGTCGCGACCGCGATCAGGATCACGGCGGGGATTCCGGCGACCCGCGCCCCGGTCATGTCCAGCCAGGCTTGCGGCACCTGGTCGGCGCTGATCTGGTGGCCGCCGGCCCAGAGGCTGTTGATGCCGCGGAAGACCGCGAGCGTGCCGAGCGTCACCACGATCGCCGGCACGCCGCCGAGGGTCACGACGAGGCCGTTGACGAGGCCGCAGCCGACCCCGATGGCGCTGGCGACCGCGACGCCGGCCAGCACCGAACTCTCCGGATGCCCCTGCATGAAGCTCGCCGCGCCATAGGCCGAGAGGCCGATCACGGAGGCGACCGACAGATCGATATTGCGCGTGAGCAGGACCAGCATCTGCGCCATGGCGACGATCATCAGGAGCGCCGAGTCCATGGCGACGGCCGTCAGGTTGTCGGCGCTCAGCATGCGGGGGTTGAGCAGCGTCACCGGTACCGCGACGACCGCGATGGCGCAGGCGAGGCCGAACTCGCGGCGCGAGGCGATCCGGCGCCAGAGGCCGGCCGACGCCTCGTGCCCCGCCTCGAGCGCGCCTGCGACAGGCATCGCGACGGGCGCGGGGGCGTCGTGGTCGGCATCGGTCGCGGCCCGGATGACGCGTTCCTGATCGGCCTCGGCTCGGTCGAAGTGAGCGGTCTGCCGCCCCTCGCGCAGCACGATGATCCGGTCGCACATGCCCACGAGTTCGGGCAGCTCGGACGAGATCAGGACGATGGCCAGCCCCTGCTGGGCAAGCTCGGCGATCATCGCATGGACTTCCGCCTTGCTCTGGACGTCGATGCCCTGGGTCGGCTCGTCGAGGATGAGCACGCGGGGATCGGTCGCGAGCCATTTCGACAGGACGACCTTCTGCTGGTTGCCGCCCGAGAGGGTCTTCACGGGCTGGTCGAAACTGCGGAATTTCAGGCGCAGGCGCTTGAGGTGAGGCTCGACCAGCCCGAGCTCGCTGCGCCGCATGACGAGGCCGGCCATGGTGGCCTTGCCGATCACGGGCAGCGAGGCATTGGCCAGGATGGGGAAGTCCATCACGAGGCTCTGGCCTAGCCGATCCTCCGACACGTAGGCGATGCCGGCCGCCATCGCGGCCGAGGGGTCACCGAGGGTGACCTCCACGCCCCGCACAGCGATGCGCCCCGCCGTCGGCTGGTCGATGCCGAACAGGACGCGCGCGACCTCCGTGCGACCGCTGCCCACGAGCCCGCCGAGACCGAGGATCTCGCCCGCGCGGACCTTGAAGGAGATGTCCACAAAGGCGCCCTCGCGGCCGAGGCCGGCGACTTCGAGGACCGTGTCGCCCGGCGCGGCCTGCCACTGCGGATAGACGGCGCTCAGCGGCCGCCCGATCATCATCTGGACGGCGCGGTCCCGATCGAGTTCCGCGGCCGGCTCCACGCCGATCAGGTGGCCGTCGCGCAGCACCGCGATGCGGTCGGCGACCCGGTAGATCTCCTCCATCCGGTGGCCGACGAACATCATGGCGACGCGCCGCGCCTTGAGCTCGGCGACCACCGCGAACAGCCGCTCGACCTCGCGCTGGGACAGGGCCGCCGTCGGCTCGTCCATGATCAAGACCTTGGCGTCGACCGACAGCGCCCGCGCGATCTCGACGAGCTGCTGCTCGGAGGTGCGCAGCTCCTTCAGCATCTGCTCCGGACGGCACGACAGGCCGACGACCTCGAGCAGCGCCTTCGCCCGCGCCCGCATGTGGGCCTCGTCGATGCCGCCGAGCCGCCCGCGCGGCATGTGGCCCATGAAGATGTTCTCGAAGACGCTGAGATCGCCGAACAGGCCCGGGTGCTGGTGCATCACCGCGATGCCGCGGCGGGCGGCCTCCAGCGGCGACCAGGTCTCGACCGGGACGCCGTCGACGAGCACGGCGCCGCTGTCTGGCCGATAGACCCCCGCCAGCAGCTTCACGCAGGTGCTCTTGCCGGCCCCGTTCTCCCCAAGGAGCGCGAGCACGTCGCCGGGCAGGAGGTCGAAGGTGCCGTTCGACAGAGCGACGGTCCCCCCGAACCGCTTTGTGGCGGCCCGCAGACCGGCCGCCGCGAGAGGGACGTCCGGCGACAGGGGCCGATCTACAGCCCGGTCCTGCAAGGGCGTGCGGTCATCGTCGCCGAATATCATGACCCCTCCCCTGCCCGTAGTTATTAAACCAAGTGGATATATTATGGCGTCTATATGGTCAATCTCGATGTCGGGCTCTCCCCGATAACAGCGTCAATCCCTAAGGTGCGCCTGCA
>CAXUMV010000319.1:2014-4633 GCA_964252065.1 uncultured Lichenihabitans sp. | reverse complement strand
GAATTTTGCAACGGGGGCACGAGGAAACCCTCGAACCTCACTCTGCGAAGAGGTGAGATCGTGGGGATTGCGGGGCTCGTCGGCGCCGGCAGGACCGAGATGCTTCGGGCCATCTTCGGCCTGTGGCCCCTCGCGGCCGGCACCATGGCGCTGGACGGACGGCACTGGCGTCCGGCGGGACCGGCCGAGGCCATCGCGGCCGGCGTGTTCTACGCCGGCGAGGACCGCTGGCGGACCTCGTTCTTCCCCGCCACCGTCCCGTTCGCGTCCGTGGCCGGGACGCTCGGCTTCCCGTTCCTGCGGGCCCGCGCCCCCTGGGGCTTCGTGTCGCGACGCCGGGAGGTCCGCGTGGCCGAGGAGGCGATCGCCCGTTTCGGCATCCGGGCGCCCGGTCCGCTGGCGCCCCTGACGGCCCTGTCGGGGGGCAACCAGCAGAAGGTCGTGCTGGCCCGCTGGAGCACGGAGCCGGCCCGCCTGCTGCTGCTCGACGAGCCCTTCCAGGGCGTCGACATCGGGGCGCGCGACGACATCATCCGGGCGATCCGGGCGCAGTCGGCCGACCGCGCCACGATCGTCTTCGTCAACGACTACGAGGAGGCCTCCGAAGTCGCCGACCGCATCGTGCGCATGGAAGACAACACCATCGATCCGGCCGAGTCCTGTCGACCGGACCTGCAATCCATCCTGGCAGCCTGAACCGCTCCCTCTTTCACGAGACCGTCATGACGTCCCTGAGTTCCACCGCGCCGCGCGCCTCGGCGCGCCCGCGGCCGGCTGTGTCGATCCGCGATCTCACGATCCGCTACGGCATCTTCGTGCTGCTCGTCGTCCTGATGGCCGTGTTCCAGTGGAACGAGCCGGCGTTCCTGCGGATCAACAACATCTTCTCGATCCTGCAGGCGGTCGCCATCGTGGCGCTGCTGGGCGTGGGCGTCACGGTGTCCTGCGCCGTGGGGGGCTTCGACCTGTCCGTCGGCGCGCTGGCGGCCCTGACCCAGATGGTCGCGGCCTACGTGCTGATCGTGCTCAACGGCAACGCGGCGGAAGCCGTGGGCGCGGCGCTGCTCACCGGCCTCCTGGTCGGGCTTCTCAATGGAGCCATGATCGTCTGGCTGCGGGTCCCGGATCTCCTGGCGACCCTCGGGACGCTGTTCCTGATCGCCGGCGCGCAGCTGATCCCGACGGGGGGCCGCTCGATCGCGCCCGGCATGGCGCTGCTCGACGGATCGCACGCGACCGGCACGTTCCCGCAGACCTTCCTCGCTCTGGGGCGCTACCGCGTCGGCGACGTCGTCCCGGTGCCTGTCATCGTGCTCGCCGTCGTGGCGCTCGTCGCGTGGGTCCTGATGGAGCGGACGCGTTGGGGCCGCGTGTTTTACGCGGTGGGCGGCTCCGAACTCGCGGCGCATCTGGCGGGCGCGCCGACCAGGCGCACCCGTGTCCTGGCCTATGTGATCTCATCCGGCATCGCGTCTGTCGGCGGCATCCTGCTCGCGGCCCGCATCGGGCGGGGCGATGTCAGCGCCGGCAATTCGCTGATGCTCGACGCCGTCGCGGCCTGCCTCATCGGCTACGCCGTGCTCGGGGCGAACCGGCCGAACGTCTTCGGCACCGTGGTCGGGGCGATCTTCGTCGGCGTGCTGCTGAACGGGCTCACCATGCTGAACGCTCCCTACTACCTCCAGGATTTCGTCAAGGGCGCCGTGTTGATCGGCGCGCTCGCCCTCACCTTCGGCCTGGCGCAGCGCCGGGCCTGACCTTCCCCGCTCTCAATCCCCACAGGGACATCAGCCATGAACCGTCACAGTCTCTTCCGCAAACCGGGCCTGGCGCTCGGCCTCGCCACTTCGCTTCTCGCCCTCGCCTCCGCCCTGCCGGCCACGGCGGCGGGCCTTGCGGGCGCCCCGAAACCCTTCGATCAGGGCGGCGTGAAGCTCGCGCTCATCGTCTACCTGTCGGGCGGCGACTACTACCAGAACTACGAGGCCGGCGTGAAACGGCAGGCCGAGGAACTCGGCATCGAGCTGCGCACCTTCGAGGGCCGCCAGAAGCCCGACGAGGAGCGCGAGCAGATCCGGCAGGCCATCAACCTGGGCGTCAACGGCATCATCATCGCGGGCGGCAAGGGCGAGGCCGTGCAGGACGTGGTGCAGGAGGCGATCGACGCCGGCATCAAGATCGTCACGCAGAACATCACGCTGCCGCAGCCCGAGGTCATCGTCATCGACCAGGACGAGTCGAAGCAGCTCGACCTCGTGCTGAACCAGGCCGTCAAGGACAACGGCGACAGCTTCAAGGCCGGCTACATCTACGTCGAGGGCTTCCCGGCGCTCGACAAGCGCGACAAGGCCTGGACGGCCTTCAAGGCTTCGCATCCCAAGATCCAGGAGGTGGCGCGCTGGGGCGCGGTCGACGACACCCCGGCCCAGACGGTCGCCAACCAGACGAACGCCGTCTTCAAGGCGCATCCCGACCTGAATGTCGTTCTCGCGCCCTGGGACGAGTTCGGCCGCGGCGCCAAGATCGCGACCGACGAGGCGCAGCTCGGCAAGCAGATCAAGATCTACAGCGTCGACGTCTCGACCTCCGACATCCAGTCGATCCGCGCCGCGGTGGCGG
>CAXUMV010000319.1:0-2004 GCA_964252065.1 uncultured Lichenihabitans sp. | reverse complement strand
CCGGCAGCCCCTGGGTCGCCACCGTCGCGATCAGCGCCTCGGGGACGGGCGCCGCCGCCACCCGGGCCGCGGCCCTGGCCCTCACGGGCGAGCTGAAGCAGACGCAGATCCTGCTGCCTCCGACGCTGATCACGCAGAAGTTCCTGAACGACAACGACGTGAAGTCCGAAGAGGACCTCAACAAGAAGCTGCCCGGCTTCCACCTCGACGATGCGGTCACGGCCGACTGGATCAAGTCCGCAGGCCCGAAGGGCTGACAGCATCGCTCGCCGCAGTCGCCCGGCCGCGGCGGCCTCGGCCCTCCGACGCACGGGCCGCCCGATACCCTCGCCCCCTCACGCCTCCAAGGAAGCCAGCATGACCACCCTGTCCCCCCGCCTCGCCCTTCTTGCGGCCGTTCTGTCCCTCTCCGGCGCGGCCATCGCGGCACCCTCCAAGACCATCGTGGTCGCCTACCAGACCGGGCCCGACCCGGTCGAGGTCGCCATCGCCAGCGGCGCCATCGCCAAGGCGGCCGGCCGGCCGGTCGAGTTCCGCAAGTTCAACTCGGGCGCCGACATCTTCGCCGCCATCGCCTCGGGCGACGTGCAGGTCGGCTATGTCGGGTCGAGCCCGTTCGCGGCCGCCGCGAGCCGCGGCCTTGCGGTCCAGGCCTTCTATGTGTCCTCGATCTCGGGCACCGACGAGGCGCTCGTGGTGCGCAACGGCTCCGGCATCGCGAGCCCGGCCGATCTCAAGGGCAAGCGCCTGTCCGCCGCGCCCGTCTCGACTGACCACTACCAGCTTCTCGCGACGCTCAAGCAGAACAACATCGCCGAGAAGGAGGCGACCGTGCTGGCCCTCCCGCAGCCCGAGATCGTGGCGGCCTGGAACCGCGGCGATCTCGACGGCGCCTTCGTATGGGACCCGGCGCTGTCCGAGCTCAAGAAGACCGGCACGGTGCTGCTGACCTCCAAGGAGGTCGCCGAGCGCGGCGCCCCCACCTTCAACGCCTGGGTCGCGACCGCCGACTTCATCAAGGAAGACCCCGCCTTCCTCAAGAGCTTCGCGGGCGAGATCGCCAAGCAGAACGCGTCCTTCCTCGACGACAAGGCCGCCTGGGGCGAGGACTCCGACAACGTCAAGGCCATCGCCAAGCTTCTCGGCGGGACGGCCAAGGCCCAGGCAGCCGGTCTCAAGGACCTGAACCTGCTGCCCGCCGCGGCCCAGGCGACCGACGCCTGGCTGGGCGGCGGCGAAAAGAGCGGCGTCGCGGCGATCCTCAAGGAGACGTCCGGCTTCCTCAAGGAGCAGAAGAAGATCACGGCCGTCCGCGACAGCTATGCCGGCTTCGTCACGGCCGAGTTCGTGGCGCCGCTCTCCAACTGAACCGATCCCATGGAAGGGCGGCGGGTGGTCCGCCGCCGCGGCAGGCCGCGAGTGACGTCATGCTCCAGATCCAACAGGCGAGCGTCTTCTTCGAAGGGCAGGGCGGCCGCCTCGTCCACGCCCTCGACCGCGTGTCGGTCGACATCGCCCCGAACAGCATCGTGGTGGCGCTCGGCGCGAGCGGCTGCGGGAAGTCGACGCTCCTCAACGCCATCGCCGGCTTCATGCCGCTGAGCGAGGGCTCGATCCTCCTCGACGGGGCGCCGGTGGAAAAGCCCGGCGCCGACCGCGGCGTCGTGTTCCAGAAGGACGCGCTGCTGCCGTGGCGCAGCATCGCCGACAACGTGGCGCTCGGGCTCGAATATGCCGGCGTCTCCCGGCGGGTCCGGCGGGAGCGCGCCCGTGCGCTCTTGGCGCTGGTGCATCTCGAGGACTTCGCGGACGCCGAGCCGCATCAGCTGTCGGGCGGCATGCGCCAGCGCGCCGGCCTCGCGCGTGCGCTTGCGACCGACCCCAAGGTGCTGCTGATGGACGAGCCCTTCGGGGCGCTCGACAGCCTGACGCGCGAACAGATGCAGGCGCTGCTCATCGAGGTCTGGGCCAAGACCGGCAAGCAGATCTTCTTCATCACCCATT
>CAXUMV010000318.1:1767-4640 GCA_964252065.1 uncultured Lichenihabitans sp. | reverse complement strand
GCGGTCATCGCGGGCTTGGCCGTGCGCATCGACGCTCGCGCTTACAACCCCGCCTTTCCGGCCGTCTTCCCCCGCTGGGTCCAGCACGCGGTTTGGCGCTTCGCCTCGGTCGGAAGCCATGATGTCTGCAACGGCCGCCGCATCGACGACCGGGCGCGCTGCCAACAGGCGTTGCGATGCCCCGCATACCCGGCGTGCGACCGCCTCAGGCTCGGCCAATGGGCTGCCATCCTTCAGCGCAGCGCCGCCGATCGAGCCATAGCGACTGCGCTGCAGTAGCCTGCCCAAGGCCGTCTACTCGGCAGGCGCATCGCGTCAGGCCGCCTGCAAGGCCCGTGGGGTACATCCGGGACGTCGGGGCGACCCTCGTAGGTTGCCGCCAGAGAACGCCTGCAGCCACATCAACGGGGCTTGCGTCAGCCGAGGGTGCAGGGTGGCCGCACGCACACTGAGTGGAAGAGCCGTAGCGTGAAGTTCCTGGGCAGGTCTGCTGCGAATGAGAGCCGCAAGCTCAGCCATAGTTCTTTGAGATCAGAGCAATCAACGCAATCACGCCGCCCAAGACGATCAGCCTGATCAAGGACCGGAAAGCATCCTTGTCCGCCTGCACTTGCGCGGTGTAGCACTCGCCGCAGAGAAGCATTGTCTGGCGCCGGTAGTAGTTCCGTCCCGAAGAGTAGGACTGGCGGCTCGTCGAGCTGTTCGAGAAGGATCGGCTGGACGTGCGGCTGGTCGACGAGTAGCCGCTGCGCGACGATCCCGACGAGGACCCAATTTTCACATCCTGGGTGTAGGGGTAGGCCTCGTTTTTCGGCAGCTCCAAGCCGCAACGTTCGCAATGAATCATCTGATAACGACGGGTCTGCGGTGCCGCCGCAAGGACGACGCTCGACCTCCCCGTCGCGATCGCCGAACTGCCGGCCGGCTGGTCATCGGCCGGTTCGTACATGACGTAGCCTTTGTGGTGCTCAGGCCACCCCTCGCCGCGCCCCTCCGGCACCCCGCCCATCTGTTCGGCGTAGCTGTCGCTCCACCAGAACAGGATGTACTCGGTTCGGTACCTACGCCCGACCTTGAAGCGGCCCCGCTCGTAGATTGTCGAGATCACGTCGTCCGTGCCGAACTCGAGCGCGAGGGCCTGGGCCTCTGCGAGGTCATCGGTTGAAAGCTCCAGCTTCCAGCTCTCTTCGTCGTTCAAGTTGCGGGTCCAGACGACGAAGTGCGAGTCTGGCGTCGCGGCGGTCATGGTCGATCGTGTCCTTGCGAAGTGGGCCGAGGTGAGCCGGCCCTGACCAGCCCTCAATGAGGGATCATCAGTCCGTCGATTGTCAAGCCGCGGCTCGGGCCTACTGCCCCGATGGGCGTGCGCCAGACCCTCGGCTGGAACCTGCGGCAGCTGCGGGTGGCCCGCGGGCTTTCGCAGGAGCGGCTCGCGCTCGCGGCCGGGATCGACCGCGCCTACGTTGGTCGGGTCGAGCGCGGGTCGGAGAACGTCACGGTGTCGACCCTGGAAGCCATGGCGAAGGCGCTCGCGGTACCGGTGTCGGTGCTGTTCGCGGAGGTGCCGGACGGGGCGGCGGCGCCCGCCTCGCTGCGCGCGGGGCGCAAGCGGAAAGGGTGATCGGCCTTGAGGACGGCTCCGGCGGTCCGAGGTGGGTATCTCGAAGGGTGCCTCGTTGCTCGTGCTCTGCGGACATCCCGGTTCGTCCGGGTCCCATCACCCAGCGGCGGCCAGGACCTCGGCCTTGAGTCGAGCGTACTCTTCGGCGGTGAGGTGACCGTCGTCCCGCAGGCGGTTGAGCTCAAGCTTGGTCACCGCCCGCGCGGTGTCGCGGCCGGCGCTCCACCGGCCGGCCCGTGTGGTTTCGGCAAGGTGCACGGTGCGGGGGTCGTTGACGAAGATGTTCAGCCCGCTCTGGCCGCCGCGCGACTGGGTGGGGTCGGCCGGCAGGTGCACGCGGTGCAGCGCCCAGACCAAGCTACCGATCCACCCGATACCGGTCGCGCCGAAGGCGACGTTCACCGCCAGGATGGCGAAACGGTTCTGGTGCTACCGTCGGAAGGCGACCCAGCTCGGGATCATGTAGATGAAGCCGGCGAACAGGTACAAGGCGCTGATCGACAGCATCTCCGCTTCGCCCTGGCTCATGCGCCGAGCCGCCGGGAGAGCGCCTGCGCCTTCATGACCTCGAACTCGGTTTCGGGCAGGCTGCCGTTCGAGCGCAGCTGGGCCGGTCGCTCGACCTCAGCGATGGGGTCGCGAGGGGCCTGGGGAGCCGACTGAGCTGGATCGACGCCCGTGGCTGGCAAACCTGGGCTCGATGGTGCCGTCCCCGCCGGTGGCGGCCCAAAGCGGTTTGCACCCGGGGTGCCGGTCCCGTTGGCCATGAACAGCAGTACGATCCCGCCCACGACCGTCAGGCCGATGAGCGCCCACCAGCCGGTGCAGTCGAGGTCGTGCATCCGCCTGACGCTCACGGCGTAGTACGGCACAGCGAAGTGCTCGACGTCGCTTTCAGGGTCGATGCTCACGCCGGCGCGCCCTTGCAAGAGCATGCGAGAATTACTGCTGCAGCGTAACGATCGCGCCGCCGTCGTCGGTCTGCTCCAGGCTGAACTGGACCTCGCTCGTGTTGCCGAGCGCGCCGGGCCGGTCCCAGCCCAAGGCATCGCGCTCGTGTTGGCTGTCGGCTCCCAACATCGCAGCGAGGGGCTGCAGCTGAAAGGTCAGGGTCGCGCGGCACCAGGCCGTCGATGCGGTCCATCAGGAAGAACGGCGTGCCGATCACCGCCGCGTCCTCGCACAGCAGCAGCGGCCGGGCGACCGGGATGTCGCTGCCCGCCAGCGCGGCGGTGACGCGATATTCGCGCTC
>CAXUMV010000318.1:990-1757 GCA_964252065.1 uncultured Lichenihabitans sp. | reverse complement strand
GGCTGCAGCTGAAAGGTCAGGGTCGCGCGGCACCAGGCCGTCGTGCCCGACGGCGCGGCCAGAGTCGTGCGCAGGTTGCTCAGTTCGAAAATCGAGTGGTCAAGGTCGAATAGTACGACTTTCGGGCCGAGCAGGGCGATGACAGCTTTGCGATATAGTTTCTTAGCACTGGCCAGCGTGTCCGGCTGTGAGCAGGCGTGAACGTCGAGCGAGTCGACCTTGAGAGCCGCCGCGTCGTCGGCGGCCGCATCCGGTGAGTGTATGATCAAGGCCAGGCTCGTCGAGGCGGCGAGGCCAGCTAGGAGCAGGGTGGTGGCGGCTAAGCGTTTCACTTTGATACTCCTGACGGACTGGTGTCGCCTGTGCTCTTCCACGGTCGTATGTTCGTTGACCGAATGGGCTGCATCGATGAGGTCGGCGTGCCCAATGAGCTATAACGTAAGCACTTTATTGCCTGGTTTGGCGAACGACAAGCGGTGCGTCGTCGCTCGCCATGAGAGCTCGGGCATTGGTCGGATGGAACGTGCGGCGCTTGCGCCTCGGCCAAGGGCGATCGCAGGAAAGCCTGGGCCTCCAAGCCGGCCTTGAGCCCTCCTACGTCGGTCGCATCGAGCGGGGCCGAGAAAACGTCACGGTCGAGACGATCGAAGCGATCGCAATGGTTCTTGACCAGCCGCTGATGGAGTTCTTCCGGGTGCCGGACGCCGGAGCGCCCGCGCCGACGCCGCTACGGTCCGGTAGAAAGCGGCGGGGTGATCCGCCGCCCA
>CAXUMV010000318.1:0-980 GCA_964252065.1 uncultured Lichenihabitans sp. | reverse complement strand
ATAAAGGAAGCGGTCCCAAACAGCTTCGCATTCGGAGAAGCCGCCCAGCGCCGGGTCGGACTGACGAAGTCCGGCCATCGTCACGCGTCCTCGGCCATCATGATCGTCACCACCCGCCGCGTCACGGCGGGGTCGGCCGGATCAGGCGAGTGCATCGTAAGGTCGAGGCCGTAGTAGTCGATCCGGAAGCCGACCAGCCGGCCTTCGACGTCGAGGAGCGCGCTGTCGTGTTCGGCGTAAGGGTCGTTATCGTCGTCGAAGGCGTCGAAAGCGACCACGGCCGCCAGGATCGCGGCCTGCTGATCAGGCGGCAGTGCGGCGACACTGGCGGTGACCAGCACGCGCCCGCCCTCGCCGGTGCGCCGCAGGGTGTCGTTCAGCTGCCGGATGCCCGCTTGCCGGTTTGGCCTGCCTTTCTGGGTAGACGCGCTGTCGTTCGTGTTTTGCTCTGTGTCGAGGTCGAACTTGCTCGGCATGAGGGTCTCCGTATGTTGAGTGACGATCGCAAGCTGGTCACGCCTGGGCGGCGTTGGGCGGCAGCAGCGCGAGCTGGTCGCGGTGGCGAGCGAAAGGCGCTTGGTCCGGGTAGTCCCGCCAGATCAGAACGAAGACGCCGTCGTCCTCGGCCTGTCGCGTGACGATCGCCTCGAACCAGCCCTCGCCGTCGCCCTCAGTAGCCAGCACTAATGATCGGACCTTGATCGCGCTGCGGTCGGCTGGCATTTCGTAGACTGGTCCGTCTGGGGTCGACGGGGCGGGCTTGGTCGCGGCGGCTTGTGACGCCCGGAGCTCGGCGAGCTGGGCGGCCGTGACCCCGCCAGCGGCGCACAACTGGTCGAATAAGCCTCGGCCGACGAACGGCACGAAAGCCGAGCCGGACTGGAACAATCGTCCGGCCGCTGCCCTAATGGCGAGTTCGCGCAGCTGCTCGTCCTGTTCGACCTCGAGCACGCGATAGCCCGACAGGGCGGCGGCCCGAC
>CAXUMV010000317.1:3145-4651 GCA_964252065.1 uncultured Lichenihabitans sp. | reverse complement strand
CTCGATGGCCGACCTCTACCGCGACCTGCCCAAGACCTGGGGCTCGCCCACCATGTCGCCCCATTGCGCCGACGAGACAAAATACGGCGTCGTCGATTCCGTGGTGGCGCGCTTCAAGGCCATGCAGGCCGAGGGCGCGCGATTTGCCGACCAGCCGATCCGCGACCTCAACCTCGTCAACGGCGTGCGGGTGACGGTGGAGGACGGCACCTGGGGGCTCGTGCGCGCCTCCTCCAACAAGCCCGAGCTGGTGGTGGTGGTCGAGAGCCCCGTGTCCGAGGCCCGCATGCGGCGGATCTTCGAGGAGCTGGACGCGGTCATGCGGTCCTGCGGCGAGGTGGGCGCCTACAACCAGACGATCGCCTGACGCGAGGATAGCCGCCTGCCTCGCGGGGTCCGCTGCGCGGGGCGCACTCCCGCCGTCTTCGCGAGCGCAGCGAAGCGATCCATGGTCGGGCCTCCGCACCGCCTGGATCGCCACGGCGCTTTGCGCCTCGCGATGACGGGCGAGGGCGGGCATATCGGCCGATCGTCGAAAGAGTCGATCAGGCTTAACAAATGCTTCAGCGCCGTGCCGCAAGCTGGATGCTTCTCCACGGAGCCTCCCCGCGTTTCATGCCGACGGTCGCCACCTCGTTCCAAAGGCAGGCCGCGTCCGCGCGGGCCGCGCACCGTCCGGCGCCGAGGCGCGCGGGCGCCGGGGCGAGCTGACGATGCGCCTCGGGCCGCTGATCCGCTGGACCATCAAGGCGCGCATCGCGATCGCGTTCCTGGCGATGAGCGGCACCTGCCTCGCGCTCGGCGGCATGACGGTCATGAGCGCGCATCGCGCGGACCAGATCGTCCGCCTGACCTACGACAACATCCTGATCGCCAACAGCTATGCGCGCGCCGCGGCCAGCGATTTCGCCAATCTCCGGACGGAGATCGAGCGTCAGCAGCTTGCGGGCAAGAGCCGCAAGGACCGCCTAGACGCGGTAGGCTCGGCGCTCCACGCCTCCTTCCAGGCCGATGTCGCCACCGCCGCCGAGAAGGCCGACGCGCCGGAGGTCGGCGAGCGGGCCGACGACCTCCGCCAGGCGGAGACCGAGTGGCGCGCGATGAGCCGCAGCTTCGACAAGGCCCCGGCCGGAGCGGACCTGACCGAGTTCGAGTCGCGGACCCGGGCGGTCGAGGAGAAGATCGAGGCCCTGGTGAGCGCCGTGACCAGCCGCAGCCTTGCGTTCCGGTCCAAGGCGCAGAGCGATGTCGACCACGACATCCGCCTCGCGCTGATCGGGGTCGCGGCGGCCATCCTGATCGGCGGCCTCGTCGCCGTGATGCTGTGCCGCCGGATCAGCGGGCCGATCGGGGATGCGGCGCGCTTTGCCCGCGATATCGCTGCGGGCGCGCTCGACGGCGATCCGCCGCGCGCCTACGGCGACGAGATCGGCGATCTCATCCGGGCCATGGTGTCGATGCGGGGCGATATCGCAAAAATATCGAGCTTCTGAATGAGGAAGTGCC
>CAXUMV010000317.1:0-3135 GCA_964252065.1 uncultured Lichenihabitans sp. | reverse complement strand
GTCGTCGGCCGGTTGCCGGGGAACACCCGGTGGGCCTGCTGGTGCTCCTGGATCCCCTCGGCGACGACCTCCTCCAACGTCTTGCCGAAGGCCAACGCCTCGCCCTGGGCGAAGAGGTTGGCCATCAACAGGTCGTGCTGCGCGAGCAGAGCCAGGCCCGCATCGCCGCAGCCCTCGAGGGCTCGCACGAAGGGGTGGTGGTGGTCGACCCGCGGGGCGTCATCCAGATTGCCAACCGCCGCGCCCTGGACTGGCTCGGCATCGCCAAGGACCGGGTCGGCGCCGGGGACACCATGGCCAGCCTCATCGGCCGAATGAGCCGGAACGGCAGCACCCGGCCCGCGCTGCTGCAGATGCGCGGTCTGGCGCCCGAGACCGAGGAGACGCAGCTCTCGGACGGCCGCTGGATCCGAAGCAGCCGGCACTGCACCTCCGAGGGCGGCCTCGTGGCCCTGTTCACCGAGATCACCGCCATCAAGGACCAGCAGGACCGGCTGGCGGAGGCCAACCTGACGCTGGATGCCGCCCTGCGCAACATGTCCCAGGGGCTCTGCCTGTTCGATCCCCACGACCGCCTGAAGCTCGCCAACAGCCGGTTCCGCGCCCTGTTCGGCCTCTCCGAGGACAACTGCGCGCCCGGCACGCCCTACCGGGACCTCGTCGCGCAGGTGCTGGTGGGCGCGGGCGGCACCACCTTCGGCCTCGACCGCCTGATGCGCCACGAAGGCGCGGTGATTCGCCGCCGCCGCGGCATTCACCGCTCCGTCGCCCTCGGCGGGCGCACCATCGCCATCGCCCAGCAGCCGATGGCCGAAGGCGGATGGCTCGCGACCTACGAGGACGTGACCGAGCGCAAGCGCGCCGAGGCGCAGATCGCCTTCCTGGCCAACCACGACGCCCTCACCCACCTGCCGAACCGCACCACCTTCGGCAAAAGAGTGGAGGACGCCGTGGCGCGGCTGCGCCGCGGCGGCAGCTTTGCGATCCACTGCATCGACCTCGACCACTTCAAGCAGGTGAACGACACGCTCGGCCACGCGCTCGGCGACCAGCTCCTGCGCGCGGTGACCGATCGCCTGCGGGACTGCGTGCGGGACGGCGACACCGTCGCCCGGCTGGGCGGGGACGAGTTCGCCATCCTGCAGAACGACATCACCGGTCCCGAGCAGGTGGCCGACCTCGCCGACCGCATCGTGCGGACCCTGTCGCAGCCCTACGTGATCGAGGGGCACGACATCATCGTCGCGGCCAGCATCGGCATCGCGCTGTCGCCCAACGACGGGCGGACGCACGGCGTGCTGCTGAAGAGCGCCGACGCCGCCCTCTACAAGGCCAAGGAGGACGGCCGCCGGACATGGCGTTTCTTCGAGCTCGCCATGGACGAGACGCTGCAGGCCCGCCATGCCCTCGAGGGCGACCTCAGGCGGGCCGTGCAGAACCACGAGTTCGAGGTGTTCTTCCAGCCGCTGCTCGAGGCCCGCAGCAGCCAGATCCGCAGCTTCGAGGCCCTGGTCCGCTGGCGCCACCCAGGCCGCGGCCTCGTCATGCCGGACCAGTTCATCTCCGTCGCGGAGGAGATCGGCGTCATCAAGGACATCGGGCGCTGGGTCATGGAGGCCGCCTGCCGGGAAGCCGTCCGCTGGCCGCCGCACATGCGGGTCGCGGTGAACGTCTCGACCATCCAGCTCCGCGACGCCGATTTCGTCGACGTCGTCATCGATGCCCTGACGGCGAGCGGCCTGTCGCCCGACCGGCTGGAGCTCGAGATCACCGAATCGGTGTTCATGGCCAGCACCACCCAGATCACACCCCTCCTCACCGCGCTCCGGGGCATCGGCGTCCGCTTCGCCATCGACGATTTCGGCACCGGCTACTCGTCCCTAAGCACGCTGCGCGCCTTCCCGTTCGACAAGATCAAGATCGACCGCTCCTTCGTCCGCGACATGGTGGTGGCCGAGGCGGCGGGACAGATCATCCGGACCATCCTGGCGCTCGGCAAGAGCCTGGGCATGCGCGTCACGGCCGAGGGGGTCGAGACCCGGAGCCAGCTGCACTTCCTCGAACAGGAAGGATGCGACGAAATCCAGGGCTACCTGGTCGGCCGGCCCATGCCGGCCCGGGAGGTCATCGAACGGCTCGCACGGGACAGCGACCGGGGATGGATCGAAAGGGCGGCCTGAGGGCCAGGATCCCGGTGCGATGGGCGGACGAAGCGGAGACACGGGCATGAAACGAGTTGGCATGGTCGGCGGGGCGGCCGTTCTCCTTATCGTCGGAAGCGGGCTCGCCACCACGCTCGGCGAGGGCGGCGCGGACAAGCGCAAGCTGATGGGCGAGGATTTCGGGCGCCTCCGGCGCGAGGCGCTGGATCTGTTCACGCGCGGCCAGCCTGTCGTCGCCGTCAAGGACGGGCTGACGGCACTCGGCTTTGCGTGCGCCCCGGCGCATCGCCTGCCGCCCAACATCAACGCGCCGTCCATCGAGTGCGATTCGGCCGGGCGCGGCTACCCGGAGGTCTCCCGCATGGAGGTGACCGTGATGGCCCGCAACGGGGCCATGTCCGACATCGCGATCGGCAACGGCATCGATCCCTACGAGGCGAGCGCCCGCACGCCCGATCCCAATCCGGGCGGGCGGCGCAGCGAGACGGCGGCGCGCTGATCCCGCGGGCCGGCGTCCCCGGCCGACTGCGCTTGCCGCCGGACGGAGGCGACCCATCTGAGACCGGGGGGCGTCGGGAGCGACCGGTCTCGAACGCTTCCGTCGTCTTTGCCAGCGAAGCGAAGCAATCCATCGCCCCGGCCTCACCGCCCGTCTGGATCGCCACGGCGGTGACGACGCCGGCGGGGATCGACTGAGTGCAGGGGCGTATGATTGTCTCGTGACCGAGCACGGCAGGTCCGCCGCGTTGCGGGCCGATGCCGCCACGCGCCGAAGCGTAAGGACAAGCGAGCCCGATGCCCATCAGGACGGTCGTCTGGAACGAGTTCCTGCACGAGCACGAGAACGAGGCCGTGCGGGCCCTCTACCCCCACGGCATCCACAGGACCATCGCCGATGCGCTGGCGACCGCGAGCGATCTTGCGGTCTCGACCGCGACGCTGGCCGAGGAGGACCATGGTCTTGGCGAAGAGC
>CAXUMV010000316.1:0-4680 GCA_964252065.1 uncultured Lichenihabitans sp. | reverse complement strand
GAGATCGTCGAGCTGGTCGGGGCAGGGCGGGACCCCGCGGCGCCGGTCGACCAGGTGTTCGACGCCGCCCGGCACGTGATCCTTCCCGGGCTCGTCAACACGCACCACCACTTCTTCCAGACGCTGACCCGGGCCCATCCGGCGGCGATCAACAAGCCGCTGTTCCCCTGGCTTCATGCGCTCTACCCGCTCTGGGCGCGGCTGACCCCGGAGGCGTTCGCCAGCGCGGTCCGGGTCGCGCTGGCCGACCTGCTCTTGTCCGGCTGCACTACGGCGGCCGACCACCACTACCTCTTTCCGCGCGGGCTGGAGCAGGCGGTCGACATCGAGGTCGAGGCGGCCCGCGAGCTCGGGCTGCGCATGACCGTGACGCGCGGCTCCATGAACCTGAGCCAGAAGGACGGTGGCCTGCCGCCCGACAGCGTGGTGCAGGACGAGGACACGATCCTGCTCGACAGCGAGCGGGTGCTCGGGCTGTTCCACGATCCTGCGCCCGGCGCCATGGTGCAGATCGGCCTTGCGCCGTGCTCGCCCTTCTCGGTCACCCGGTCGCTCATGACGCGCACCGCCGATCTCGCCCGCGCCCATGACTGCCCGCTGCATACCCATCTCTGCGAGACGGCGGACGAGGAAGCCTTCTGCCTTGCGACCTACGGCTGTCGTCCGGTCGACTTCCTGGAGGAGACCGGCTGGCTGGAGCCGCGCGTCTGGCTCGCCCACGGCATCCATTTCAACGACGCGGAGATCGGCCGGCTCGGGCGCCACGGCGTCGGGGTGTGCCATTGCGCCGCCTCCAACATGATGCTCGCCTCCGGCATCTGCCGGACGGTCGAGCTCGAGGCCGCGGGATCGCCGGTCGGGCTCGGGGTCGACGGCTCGGCCTCGAACGATGCCTCCAACATGATGGAGGCGCTCCGGCACGCGCTGATGATCGGTCGGCTGCGCTACGGGGCCGAGGCGATCACCCATCGCGACGTGATCCGCTGGGGCACCGAAGGCTCGGCGCGCTGCCTCGGCCGCACCGACATCGGGCGCATCGCGCCGGGCCTGCAGGCCGACCTGGCGCTGTTCACCCTTGAGGACGGGCGCTTTGCGGGCGCGCACGATCCGCTCGCAGCCCTCGTGCTCTGCGGCGCCCATCGGGCTGACCGCGTGATGGTGGCCGGCCGCTGGCGCGTCGAGGACGGCCGCATCGTCGGGTTCGACCACGAGAAGCTGCTGGCCGCCCAGCGGAACGCCGCGCGGCTGTTCGACTGACGCGCGATCCGGCGGCGGTCTTCGCGAGCGCAGCGAGGCGATCCATGGCTGGGCTTCTGCACGATGGACTGGATCGCCACGGCAATGACGGCCGGGAACGGGTCGGCTCAGCCGGCCGCGAGGCGCCTTGGGTCGTTCGCGGCCGCGTCCAGCGCCAGCTGGTCGCGGAAGAACCGGACCATCTCGGCCGAGGCGTCCGGTCCCGCGGGGTCGGTGTAGCTGCCCGCCGGGCTTCCGCCCGACCAGGCATGGGGCGCCCCCTTCACGGTCCAGCTTTCGAACCGGAGGCGGCCGGCGGCGTCGCGCCCGGTCGCCTTGGTCCAGCTGCGGCCGTTCGGCTGCATGCCCTGCTGGGTCGCGGGCCGCAGGCCCGCCTCGCGGGCGTTGAGCCGGGCGACGATCGCGGTGGCATTGCCAGGATCAACGGTGGAATCGGCATCGCCGTGGAAGACGATGGCCGGCACGCCCCGCGGCACCGGGGCGACCGCGGCCGCCGGGCCGGCGGCGTGCCGCATGGCCGCAAAGGCGGACGACACGTCGTGCGCCGCGCCGACCGGCAGCCCCGAATGGATGCCCACCGCGGCGAAGAGGTCCGGGTAGGCCTCCGCCATGATGGCCGCCATGGCCCCGCCCGCCGAGAGCCCCGCCACCATGACCCGGCCTGCCGCGATGCCGTGGGCGGCCGCGACCGCGCCGATCACGGCCGCGATCGCGGCCGGCTCGCCTTCGCCGCGGCGCTGGTTGCGGGCCAGGAACCAGTTCCAACAGCGGGACGGGTTGGCGGCGCGCGCCTGCTCGGGGTAGGCGACGAGCAGGTTGTGGGCCTGAGCCAGCGCGTTCATGCGCGTGCCGGCCGCAAAATCGTCTGCGCTCTGCGTGCAGCCATGCAGCATGACGACGAGCCCCGTGGGCGGCTCGGGCAGGCCCGGCTCGAAGAGCTTGTAGCTGGCGAGGCCCGCCGGGGTGGAGACCGCATGGGCCGTGAACGTTCCGCCCGCGGTGCCCTCGTCGGCCCCGGGCTGCGGCCGGTGCAGGGGACCGCGCCGCCCGAGCAGCCCGGAGAGGTCCGGCATGAGGCCGGGGCGGGCCAGGCACGGGAACGGTTGCGGGGCCCGGTCCACGGGCTCCCCGACCCCCAGGGCGGCGCGGACCACCTCGGCCGCCGACCCCGGCAGGGTGGGCGCGAGCTGCTCGACAAGGCGGGCGATCCTGGTCTTGAAGGGCTGCATGGGGCGTGATCCTGAATGGGGCGGCTACTGGATGCGGTCGGCGAGGGCGGCGCGCACGGCGGGCGTCGCCTCGAGATGGCCGAGGACCGTGATGCTGCGGATGGCAGCGCGGGCGAGCTCCGGGGGCACGTCCGCGGCGATGACCGCGAGCCCCACAACGTTCACCTCGATGGGCGCCCGGGCCGCAACCGCGGCGTCGAGGTCGTGCCGGGAGAGGCGCAGCAGCCCGAGCTCCAGGCGCCGGCGTTCGATGCCGCCCTTGACGTCGTCCGCCTGCTTGGCGAGCTGGCCGCGGACGGCCGAGCGGATGAAGTCGGTGCGGTTGGCGTAGAAGCCCTCGCGCACCAGGAGGTCGATCCGGCCGAGGTCGACGTAGCCGAGATTGATGGTGATCTTCTCGCTGTCGCCCTTCCCGAAATCCACGCCGGCCACTCGATCCTCCACCATCCCACTAGATGGCATATGGATGGCCAAACCGGGATTGCAAGCCGCGAGGCGGCGTCAGGCTGCCGTCCAGCCCCCGTCCATGGCGAGAAGCGCCCCGGTCATCGAGCGGCCGCCCTCGCCGCAGAGGAAGGTCGCGAGCGCGGCGACCTCCTCGATCGTGACGAACCGCTTGGTGGGCTGGGCCAGCAGCATGACGTCGTTGACCACCTGCTCGCGGGTGAGCCCGCGCGCCTCCATGGTGGCCGGGATTTGCTTCTCGACGAGCGGGGTCCAGACATAGCCCGGGCAGATCGCGTTCACGGTAACCCCGCTGGTCGCGAGCTCCAGGGCGACGGTCTTGGTCAGCCCGGCGATGCCGTGCTTGGCCGTGACGTAGGCGGCCTTGAACGGCGAGGCCACCAGGGCGTGGGCGGAGGCCGTGTTGATGATGCGACCCCAGCCGCGCGCCTTCATGCCCGGCACGACGGCCCGGATCGCGTGGAAGGCGGCGGACAGGTTGATCGCGATGATCTCATCCCATCTGTCGACCGGGAACTCCTCGATCGGCGCCACGAACTGGATGCCGGCGTTGTTGATGAGGATGTCGACCGCCCCGAACGTCGCCTCCGCCTCCGCGATCATGGCCGCGACCTCGGCGCCCCGGCTCATGTCCGCCCCCGAATGGGCGACCCGCACGCCGAACTCCGCGGCGAGGCCGGCCCGCAGCGTCTCGATCGCGGCCGGCTCGCCGAAGCCGTTGAGCACGATGGCGGCGCCCTCCGCCGCGAGCGCGCGGGCGATCCCAAGCCCGATCCCGCTGGTCGACCCCGTCACGACGGCCGTCCTCGTCTTCAAGCTCATCGCCGCCTCGCTCCGCTCACGCTCCCGGTGTCCTCGCCGGCTATCCTATCGGGACCCCCGCCGGGCGGGAACCCGACCGGCCCGGCGACATTGACGAACACCGCCCCCCGAGACGCGTCCCATGCTCAGGCCCACCCTCGTCATCGCGCTCGCCCTGGCCGCCACCCCAGCCTTGGCGCAATATGCCCCGCCGTCCGTCACGACGCCGCCGGCGCCGACCTACGGCTACCAGCCCTACAACCCCGCGAGCCCGAGCGGCTTCAACCATCCCAACGAGCAGGGTTTTGGGGGATACCGCAACCCGACCAAGCTCAAGGGCCACCGCTCGCGCGCCATGAACTACAAGCGCTTCCGCGGCTACTAGCGGTCCCAAGTCTGGCATGGAGACCTGTAAACGAGAATGCTCTCGAGCCTGAGCAGACTCGAGCTGTTGCCAACCTTTCCGTCGCGATGTAAGGAATATCCCTTACTTATAAGACGGCGGAGAATGTCATGGCGATCCTTGTTCGCGAGCGGAGCAAGATCACCGCAAAGGGTCAAACGACGGTTCCCAAGGCCGTGCGGCAGGCGCTCGGCGTGAGCTACGGCGGCGAAATCGCCTACGTCGTCGACGAGGGCGGTCGCGTGACCCTGCTCGGGGCGGAAGAGGAGACGGACCCGGTGATCGAGGGATTTCTGGCGTTCCTCGCGCGGGACATGGCCCATAACCCGTCGCACATCTCGGCGTTCCCCGCCGGCCTCGCGGAACACATGGCCGCGCTCGCGGCCGGGACGAACGTCGATCTCGACGAGGAGATCGACGGAGCCGTGACGCTCTGAGTCATGGTCGTCAACGGCTGGACGATCTTCGCCCATCCTCTGCTGCTCGATCAGCTTGAGAGGGCGACGGCGGCCGTCGAGGCGGCCA
>CAXUMV010000315.1:0-4753 GCA_964252065.1 uncultured Lichenihabitans sp. | reverse complement strand
CTCCACCCCGGAGGAGCGGGCGACCGCCGCCCGGCGAAGCGGCGGCTCGATCGGCCGCGCACTCGGCCTGTTGGACGAGACCCGCCGCGCGCTCGACCGGGATCTGCTCGCCGCGCTCGACGCCCTGCCGGCGACCGACGGCCGGGTCCTCTACCGTCTCGCGGACCGCCTCGCCGGCACGGATGCGGCGGACGCCATCGGCATGCTGCTCGAGACGATGCTCGAGTGGATCGACGCCCGGCTGCAGGCGGGGGCCGCGGCAGGGGCTGCGGCGCGCCGCCTTGCACCCCTGGCCGAGGTATGGGAGAAACTCCACGCGTCCGCCCGCGACGCCGACGCCCTGAACCTCGACCGACGACCGCTGATCCTGTCGATGTTCGCCGACCTCGCGACGGCGGTCCGGATGGCTGGACGGACCTGAACGAGACCGCTGATCCATGGCCGACCGCCAGCGTTTCTACATCACCACCGCGATCCCCTACGCCAACGGCGCCCCCCATATCGGCCACGCCTACGAGCGGATCGCCGCGGACGTGATCGCACGGGCCAAGCGGCTCGACGGCTACGACGTCCTGTTCGTCACCGGCATGGACGAGCACGGCCAGAAGATGCAGCAGACGGCGGCCCGCGAGGGGATCACGCCGCAGGCCCTCGCCGACCGGACCGCCCGCCAGTTCAACGACATCGCGATGCTGCTGGACGCGCGGGCCGACGACGTCGTCCGCACCACCGAGGACCGCCATCGGCTGGCCTCGCAGGAGATCTGGCGGCGGATGGAGCGCAAGGGCGACATCTATCGCTCGACCTATGCCGGCTGGTACTCGGTGCGCGACGAGGCCTATTACGACGAGAGCGAGCTGGTGCTCGGCCCGGAGGGCAAGCGCCTCGCCCCGACCGGCACGCCGGTCGAGTGGGTCGAGGAGGCGAGCTACTTCTTCCGCCTCTCGGCCTATGGCGAGCGGCTGCTCGACCATTACGCCAAGCACCCGGGCTTCGTGACGCCGGACAAGTACCGCCACGAGGTCGAGGCGTTCGTGCGCCGCGGCCTCACCGACCTGTCGGTCAGTCGCACCACCTTCGACTGGGGCATCCCGGTGCCGGACGACCCCGCCCACGTCATGTATGTGTGGGTCGACGCGCTGACCAACTACCTGACCGGGACGGGCTTTCCCGATGGCGGGGCGGCCCGGGCCGCCTTCTGGCCGGCCGACGCCCACGTGATCGGCAAGGACATCACGCGCTTCCACGCGATCTTCTGGCCGGCGTTCCTGATGTCGGCCGACCTGCCGCTGCCCCGGCAGGTCGTCGTGCACGGCTTCCTGTTCAACCGCGGGGAGAAGATGTCGAAGTCGACCGGCAACGTGGTCGACCCGGCCGTGCTGGCCGCCACCTACGGCGTCGACCCCATCCGCTACTTCCTCCTCCGCGAGGTGCCGTTCGGGCAGGACGGCAGCTACTCGCACGAGGCGATCGTCGGGCGCATCAATGCCGATCTCGCCAACGACCTCGGCAACCTCGCCCAGCGCTCGCTGTCGATGATCGCCAAGAACTGCGGCGGGGTCGTGCCGCGGCGTGGCGAGGCCACGCCGGCGGATGCAGCGCTGCTGGCCGCCGCCTACGGCCTGCCGTCCGGCACCCGGGCGGCGCTGCGCGACTACGCGCTGCACCAGATCCTCGTCGAGGCCTGGGCGGTGGTGGGCGAGGCGAACCGCTATTTCGCGGCCGAGGAGCCCTGGCTGAAGCGCAAGACCGATCCCGCCCGCATGGAGGCGGTGCTTTGCGTCACGGCCGAGGTGCTGCGCATCGTGGCCCTGCTGCTCCAGCCCTTCATGCCCGCCTCGATGGCGAGCCTGCTCGACATGCTGGGCGTGGCGCCCGGCGCGCGCGACTTCGCGATGGCGGTCCCCGCCTACGCGCTCGAGCCCGGCACGCCGCTGCCCGCCCCGCATGCGGTGTTCCCCCGCTTCGTCGAGCCCGAAGCCACCGCCTGATGCTGGTCGACAGCCACTGCCATCTCGACTTTCCGACCTTCGAGGCCGAGCGCGACGCCGTGATCGCCCGCGCCCGGGCGGCGGGGGTGGGCCGCCTCGTGACGATCGCCACCACGGTCGGCCGGCACGCCGTGTTGCAGGCGATCGCCGAGGCCCATCCCGCGGTGTACTTCACGGTCGGCACGCACCCCCTCGAGGCCGGCAACGAGCCGGACGTCACGCTCGCGACGCTGCTGGCATGCGCCCGCCATCCCAAATGCGTCGGCATCGGGGAGGCGGGGCTTGACTACCACTACGACCCCGTGCCGCGGGACGTCGCGGCCCGCGTCTTCCGCAGGCAGATCGCGGCGGCGCGGGAGAGCGGCCTGCCGCTCGTCATCCACGCGCGCGAGGCCGACGACGACATGGCGCGGATCTTGCGGAACGAGATGGGGCAGGGGGCGTTCGGGGCCGTGCTTCATTGTTTTACCGGCGGGCGGGCGCTGGCCGAGGCGGGGCTCGAGCTCGGGCTGTTCATCTCGTTTTCCGGGGTCGTGACCTTCAAGGGCTCTGACGCGCTGCGCGCCATCGCCCGCGACGTGCCGCTCGACCGCATGCTGGTCGAGACCGATGCGCCGTTCCTCGCCCCGCAGCAGGTGCGCGGCAAGCGCAACGAGCCCGCCTATGTGGTGCATACGGCGCAGGCGCTGGCCGAGCTCAAGGGCCTCACCCTCGAGGCGTTCGGGGCCGCGACGAGCGCCAACGCCCTTACTTTGTTTGCCAAGATGCCGCCGCTCGGCGCCGCGGCATGAGCCTCACCCTGACGATCCTGGGCTGCGGCTCCTCGGGCGGGGTGCCGCGCGTGGGGCAGGGCTGGGGCGCCTGCGATCCGCAGGAGCCCCGCAACCGCCGCCAGCGCTGCTCCATCCTGCTGGAGCGGACCGCCCCCTCCGGCGCCAAAACCGTCGTGCTGGTCGACACCTCGCCCGATCTGCGCGAGCAGCTGCTGGGCGCCGGCGTCCAGCGGCTCGACGGCATCGTGCTGACCCATCCCCACGCCGATCACACGCACGGGATCGACGACGTGCGGCCCATCTACATGCTGATGCGCAAGCGGCTCGCCCTCTACATGGATGCCGAGACCGCGGCCGTGGTGCGCCGGTCTTTCGCCTATATCTTCGAGACGCCGCCGGGCAGCCTCTACCCGCCGCTGCTCCAGGACATCCGCATGACGGCGGGAGAGGCCGTGTCGATCGAGGGACCGGGCGGGCCGATCGCCTTCATGCCGTTCCGCCTCCACCACGGCGAGATCGACGCGCTGGGGCTCAGGATCGGCGGCACGGCCTATACGCCGGACGTGAACGCAATCCCCGACGACAGCGTCCGGTTCGTCGAGAAGCTCGACCTCTGGATCATCGACGCGCTCCGCCCGACCCCGCATCCGAGCCACTTCTCCCTATCCGAGGCGCTCGGCTGGATCGCCCGGACCACGCCGCGCCGCTCGATCCTCACCAACCTGCACACGGACATGGACTACGCCACGCTGCGCGGATCCGTGCCGTCCGATGTCGACATCGCCTATGACGGCATGACGGTCACCCTGGACTGACCCTCGCCGGGTTCGTCATCGCGAGGCGCGTCAGCGCCGTGGCGATCCAGGCCACGATGGTAAACCCCGACCATGGATCGCTGCGCTCGCGAAGACGGCACGGAGGTCGGGGCTCCGGTTTGTCCTCATGCAGGCTTGTAGTCAGCCCGTCGCCGCCGCGATGGCGGCTAGCAGGGCTTCGCCGTAGCGCTCCAGCTTCTTCTCCCCGAGACCCGGGATGCCGCGCAGGGCCTGCAGGCTCGCCGGGCGCTCGGCCGCGATGGCCAGCAGCGTCGTGTCGTGGAACACCACATAGGGCGGCACGCCTTGCGCCCGGGCCAGCCTGGCGCGTTCGGCCCGCAGCGCCTGGAACAGCGCATCCTCCGCGCCGCTCGGGGCCGCCTTCGGGGCACGGGAGCCCCGCGCGCCGCCGGTCCGCTGCGGCCGGTCGGCCCTGAGCTCGATGCGGCGCACGCCCTTGAGCACGTCGCGCGCGCCGTCCCCGAGCTTCAGCGCCCCGTAGGCCGTGTGATCGACCGCGACGAGTCCGCTCACGGCGAGCTGCCGGACGACGGACTGCCAGAACCGCGCATCCAGCTCCTTGCCGACCCCGAAAGTCGGCAGCTGCTCGTGACGGGCCGCGACGACCTTCTCGGTCGCGACCCCGCGCACGACGTCGATCACGTGGCCCGCGCCGTAACGCTGGCCCGTGCGGTAGATGGCTGACATCAGCTTCTGGGCCGCCTCGGTGCCGTCGGTGGTGCGGCCGGGCTGGAGGCAGTTGTCGCAATGACCGCAGCGGCCGTCATGCGCCTCGCCGAAATGCGCCAGGATCGCCTGGCGGCGGCAGCCGACGGTCTCGCAGATGCCGAGCAGGGCATTGAGCTTGCCGCGCTCGATGCGCTTGACGTCCTCACCCGACTCGCCCTCGTCGATCATCTGGCGGCGGCGGACGAGGTCGCTGAGCCCGTAGGCCATCCAGGCGTCCGAGGGCAGGCCGTCGCGGCCGGCGCGGCCCGTCTCCTGGTAGTAGGACTCGACCGATCCCGGCAGGTCGAGATGGGCCACGTAGCGCACGTCGGGCTTGTCGATGCCCATGCCGAAGGCGACGGTCGCCACCAGGCACAGCCCCTCCTCCTTCAGGAAGGCGTCCTGGTTGGCGTCGCGGATGCTACGGTCGAGGCCGGCATGGTAG
>CAXUMV010000314.1:3449-4756 GCA_964252065.1 uncultured Lichenihabitans sp. | reverse complement strand
CTGGCAGTTCGTCGCGGTCGGGGTCGTCATCATCATCTCGGTGCTGGTCGACCAGACCCAGCGCAGGCTCGCGGGAGAACGCTGATGAGCGCCGTCCCGTCCGCGGCGCTGCAGCCCATCCTCGACATCCGCGACGTTTCCAAGCGTTTCGGGGGCGTCGAGGCCCTCAAGGGGGTGTCGCTGGCGCTCTACTCCGGCGAGGTCGTGGCGCTCGCCGGCGACAACGGCGCCGGCAAGTCGACCCTCACCAAGATGATCTCGGGCGTCTACCCGGCGGACGGCGGCGAAATCCGCCTCGACGGCGCCGTGGTCCGCTTCGAGACCCCCGAGGCCGCCCGGGAGGCCGGCATCGAGACGATCTACCAGGACCTCGCGCTCGCCGACAACCTGTCGATCGGCGCCAACATCTTTCTCGGGCGCGAGCCGATGCGGCGCGTCCTCGGCGTGCTGCCCGTTCTTGACCGCGCCAGGATGGCGACGGCCGCCAAGGAGACGATGGCGCGGCTCGACTTCCATGTGGACCGCCTGGATGCGCCGGTCGGCCGGTTCTCCGGCGGCCAGCGGCAGGCCGTGGCGATCGGCCGGGCCATGTACTGGAACGCCCGCGTGATCCTGATGGACGAGCCGACCGCCGCCCTGGGCGTGCCGGAGCAGCGCAAGGTGCTGTCCCTCATCCAGAGCCTCAAGGCGCAGGGCCGCGGCGTGCTGTTCATCAGCCACAACCTGCAGGACATCTTCGCCGTCGCGGACCGTATCGTGGTGTTGCGCAGAGGGAGCCTCGCGGGCGAGCGGAGCATCGGGCAGACGACGCACGACGAGGTCGTCAAGCTGATGATCGGCGGCTGAGAGGTCCGTCGTCGCGAGCCGCGTCAGCGCCGTGGCGATCCAGGGACGGCGACGGCCGACAGGAGGATTGCCTCTGGTTCAGAGGCCGCAGGCGTACTCGTAGCGCGCAAGCACATGCTGCACGGCCGCGATGAGGAGATCGTGGGCCCGGGCGGGGACCTCGCCGCGCTCGACCGCGGGAAACAGGCCTCCCAAAAACTGGCTCACCAGCGGATGCGGCAAGGGCCGGTCGCCGAGGCGGTCCATCAGCCTGGCGACGGTCTCCCGCGCGGTCGGGTGCGGCCAGTAGTACCGGATGCGGTCACTGTAGCTGTAGTGCCGCTGCAGACGGAGGGCGGCCTCGTCACCCGCGTAGTACTTCCGCCAGTTGTCGGGCTCGCGGCCCATCAACGCTTCCATCGTGGCCGCCAGGGTCTCGCCGTGCGGTACGGGCGCGATCGCCTGGGCGATGGCCCGGCGCA
>CAXUMV010000314.1:0-3439 GCA_964252065.1 uncultured Lichenihabitans sp. | reverse complement strand
CGGTCTCGCTCTTCACGTAGGCCGCGAACTCGTCGAGACCGAGGGGGGAGATCTCCGTGCGGCCCTGCGTCATCGCCTTGGCGGTGGCGGGATCCTTGATCGCCTGGGCGATGGCGTCGAGCCCGTAGAGGGCTTCGCGCAGCGCGAAGGTGAGCCACGGTCCCACCTTGAGGATGGCGAAGCCGTCCGCCACGAGATCCCGCAGCGCCGCGGCGGACTGGTAGTCGGTCGAGTGCGCTTCGAAGACGAAGGCGGGCATCCGGTCGAGCGTGGCGCTGAGCTCCCGCGCAGCCTCGCGCCGATAGGCGATCACGTCGGCATTGCCGAACTCGACACCGGGCTGGACCACCACGGCGACCGCACGGGCGAACGCGTCCGCACAGCCCGCCGCCGCAAAAGCCTGCCGATGGACGGCGACGGTCGCGAGCGCCGCCTCGGGCCGCGTGGGGTCGACGTGGTCGAGCCCATGCTGGGCCCCGCCGGGAACGGGCACCTCCGTGCCGACGACGTAGACCGGCCGCACCCCCTCCCCGACCGCGGCTTCGGCAGCCTTGGCCAGCATCGCGGCCCGCTCGGCCGTGACCGCGTCGGGCAGCGCCGCCGGCTCGCCCGCGCAGCCCATGCTGGTGTCGAGATGCAGCTTGACGAAGCCCGCCCGGGCATAGGCCTCGATCATCGCCGTCGCCCGGCGCATCGCCTCGGAGGCGGGCAGATGCTTCCACGGGTTGGGCCCGAGATGGTCGCCGCCCAGGATGACCCGGCCCGGCTCAAAGCCGACCTTTCGGGCGATCTCCTCGACGAAGCGCCGGAAACCGGCGGGCGTCATGCCGGTGTAGCCCCCCTCCTGGTTCACCTGGTTACAGGTCGCCTCGATCAGGACGCGGCGGCCGGTCGCGACGCCCCGCGCCAGCGCGGCCTCGATGACGACCGGGTGCGCGGTGCAGATCGAGACGACCCCGGCGGCGCCGTCGGTCAGCCGCTCGGCCAGAATCGCAGGACGAACGCGGCTCATGAGGGTACCCGGACGCCGTGGGAGAGGAGAAAGGCATAGAGCTCCGCCTGGCTCGCGGCGCCCTCCATCGGCCCCTGCCGGGTCACGGCGCAGGCGCCGCTCGCGGCCGCATAGGCGAGGGCCTGGCCGGGCGGCATGCCGCGCAGCCAGCAGCTCACGAAAGTGGCCCCGAAACAGTCGCCGGCGCCGGTGGGATCGATCTCCTCGACCGGGAAGCCGGGCTGATGCAACGTGGTCGAGGCGTCGTGGTAGGTGGCGCCCGCCGCGCCCTGCTTCTGCACGACGGCCCGGACGCCCCGGGCGAGGATTTCGGCGACCGCTGCCCGGCTCTCCCGGGCCTGCGTGAACAGCGTCAGTTCCGCCCCGCTCGGCAGGAAGAGGTCGCATCGCCCGAACAGCGTCTCGCAGGCTTCCCGCAGCCCCGGCAGCCCCAGCATTTCCGGCCGAAGGTTGGGATCGAACGAGATCGTCCCGCCCCGCGCCTTCACGGCTTCGGCGGCCTCCAGCACCACGTCCACGATCGCGGGCGAGAACAGGGCGGTGCCCATCACGTGCAGGTGGTCGCTGCGGGCGATCACGGCCCGCGCCGCGGGCCCGAGGGCGATCCGCCCGGAGGCGCTGTGCTTGATGTTGAACACGAAGGCCCGCGTGCCGTCCGGCCGGTAGCGGACGAAGGCGCTGCCGGTCGCGGCCTCCGGGTCGATCGCGATGGCGCCGATGTCGACGCCGTCGGCGGCCAGCCGGTCGAGATTGAGACGGCCGAAATCGTCGTCGCCGACGCAGCCGATCATCGCGGCCGGCTGGCCGAACCGCGCTGCCTGGTCGATGAAGATCGCTGGCGCGCCCGAGGGGAACGGGCCGACCAGCGCGATCGGCTCGCCGAAGCCGTCGCCGCGCTCGGTGGCCATGATCTCGACGAGGATCTCGCCGATCGTCAGGATGGATTTGCTCACCGGCCTCGTGCGTCCAGGGTGCCACCGCCGATGGTGGCGCGCCCTGCCGCACGATACCGGGCTTCTCGCGCCTCAGGAAGCCGGCGACCCCTGCACGGGTGCCGGGCACCGTTGGTCAGACGACCCCGTTGCCGCCCGTCGCGCCATACACCTCGCCGGTGATGAAGCTCCCCTCCTGGGAGGCGAGCAGCACGTAGACCGGCGCGAGCTCGACAGGCTGACCGGGACGGCCCAGCGGGACGGTCTGGCCGAACTGCTGGACCTTCTCCTGGGTCTGGCCGCCGCTCGGCTGCAGGGCCGTCCAGAACGGGCCCGGCGCCACCGCGTTCACCCGGACGCCCTTCTCGATCATCTGCTTGGCGAGCGCCTTGGTGAAGGCCACGATGCCGGCCTTGGTGGTCGCGTAGTCGAGCAGCGCGGCGGATGGATCGACGGCCTGCACAGAGGCCGTGTTGATGATCGAGGCGCCGGGCGGCAGGAAGCGGGACGCCGCCTGGGTGATCCAGAACATCGCGTAGAGGTTGGTCTTCATCGTGGCGTCGAACTGCTCGGCGGTGATCTCGCCGATCTCCTCCTGCGTGGTCTGCTTTGCGGCGTTGATGACCAGGATGTCGAGGCCGTCGAGAGCCGCGACGGCCTCGGTCACCATGGCGGTGCAGAAGCCCCGGTCGGTGATGTCGCCCGGCAGCGCCACGGCCTTGCGACCCTCGTTCTTGATCAGCGCGATGACCTCCTTCGCGTCGGCCTCCTCGCTCGGCAGATAGACAATGGCGACATCGGCCCCTTCCCGGGCGAAGGCGATCGCGGCCGCCCGGCCGATGCCGGAGTCGGCGCCGGTCAGCAGCGCCTTACGGCCCTTGAGGCGCTCATGGCCGACATAGCTTGTCTCGCCGTGATCGGGCTTGGGATCCATCTTGGACGCGAGGCCCGGGGCGCCTTGCGGCTGCTTCGGGAACGGGGGCCGGGGATACTGGGCACGGGGGTCCTGCATGCGCAGGCGATCGAGGGCAGACTGGTCGGGCATCACGCTTCTCCTGCGTCGGACGACGGTTAATCGTCCGGCCGCGGGCGCGGTTCCTGATCCCGGGCGGGACGCGACAAAGCGGCACCCGGTCCGCCCGCGCCTCAGCCTGCGCCGCGTGCCGGGAGATCCGGATCCGTCCGAGCCGCGAGCCGGCAGAGCAGCGCGGCGCGGCGGGCATGCCGGGCGTCGGGATCGTCCGGCGCAAGAGCGATGAAGCGCTCCCACAGCGGCAGCGCCTCGGCATAGTCTTCCGCCACCGTCAGAAGGCGCGCGAGATTGTAGAGCGGCTGCGGGTAGGCCGGATGGGTCGCGACCACCTGGCGATAGAGGGGGATTGCCCGCGCCGGCTGATCGGCGCGTTCGGCGAGCGCGGCGATGTTGAAGGCCGCCTCCGCAAAGCCGGGATCCCGGGCGAGGACCTGCTGGAACGCGATGGCCGCCTCGGACGGC
>CAXUMV010000313.1:0-4791 GCA_964252065.1 uncultured Lichenihabitans sp. | reverse complement strand
CGGCATCAACGCCAAGCTCGTGACCTACGAGTGGGGCGAGTACCGCAAGCGCCTCTCGAATGGGGAGGCGACGGCCGCCCTCTACGGCTGGACGGGCGACAACGGCGACCCCGACAACTTCTTCTTCTTCCTCGGCTGCCCCGGCGGCAAGCCGGCCGCCAACAATGCCGCCAAGTGGTGCAGCGCGGCGTTCGACGCCAACCTCGTGAAGGGCCGCCAGACGCCGGACCAGGCCGAGCGCGCCAAGATCTACGGCGCCATGCAGGTGATCCAGCACGACGAGGCGCCTGTGATGAACATCGCCCACTCCCTGGTCTACGAGCCCGTCAGCAAGTCCGTCGTGGACTTCAAGATGAGCCCGCTCGGCCGCGCGCAGTTCGACGGGGTGGACTTGAAATAAGCGGGGGGCTCGAACGTCTCGCATCGTCATGAGATCAGGGTCATTCTTGCCGGTGATGCCCTTCTCCCGCCTGCGGGAGAAGGTGTCCGAAGGACGGATGAGGGGATCCTCAGGCCCCATAAGTCCCCTCATCCGCCCTGTCGGGCACCTTCTCCCGCCAAGGCGGGCGAAGGAGCTAGTCGGCACGCGTCGTTTCTGACCCGCCCGATCGGACCCTTGCGTCGACGGCCGCTGCCTGTCGGTTCTCAACCATCCAGTGTTCCGGCCTGACGTCGGGCCTTTGGTGAGCGTCTCCTGTGATCGCCTTCCTGGCCAAGCGCATCGCGCTCACCATCCCGACCTTCGTCGCGCTCGTCTTCCTGACCTTCGTGGCCATCCGGCTCGTGCCGGGCGATCCCGTGGAGGTGCGGGTCGGCGAGCACGGCATCACGCCCGAGCGCCTCGCCGTCCTGCGCCACACGCTCGGCCTCGATCAGCCGGTCTGGCGGCAGTTCCTCGTCTATGCCGACGGGCTGCTGCACGGGCATTTCGGCACCTCGCTGTCGACCAGCGGGGAGGTGCTGAGCGAGTTCCTCACCCTGTTCCCCGCCACGGTGGAGCTCTCCGTGGTGGCGATGCTGTTCGCCGTCGTGCTGGGCCTGCCGATGGGCGTCATCGCCGCCGTCAGGCGCGGCACGGCCGCCGACCAGGTGCTGATGGGCCTGTCGGTCACCGGCTACTCCATGCCGATCTTCTGGTGGGGGCTGCTGCTGATCATGCTCGTCGCCGAACGCTGGGGGCTGCTGCCCGTCGCGGGCCGCATCGACCTCATCCGCTTCGACTACGACACCCCGACGGGCTTCATGCTGATCGACAGCCTCCTGTCGGGCGAGCCGGGCGCCTTCCTGGATGCCGTGCGCCACCTCGTCCTGCCCTCGGTCGTGCTCGGCACCATCCCGCTCGCCGTCGTGGCCCGCATGACCCGCTCCTCCATGCTCGAGGTCCTGAGCGAGGACTATGTCCGGACCGCCCGGGCCAAGGGCCTGTCGCCGCTGCGCGTGGTCGGCGTCCATGCGCTGCGCAACGCGCTGATCCCCGTCACGACCGTGATCGGGCTGATGACCGGCACCCTGCTGGCCGGCGCCATCCTGACCGAGACGATCTTCTCCTGGCCGGGGATCGGGCACTACCTCATCGAGGCCATCTCGCGGCGCGACTACCCGGCCCTGCAGGGCGGCATCATGCTGGTGTCCAGCGTCGTGATCGTGGTCAACCTGCTGGTCGACGTGACCTACGGCCTCATCAACCCGCGGGTGCGCCATGGCCGCTGACATCGCCGCGACCGCGGTCCGGCCCGAGGCGGACCGCATGCGGGCACAGCCCGCCCCGCTCCATGCGTTCTGGCTGGCCTTTCGCGAGAACAAGGGCGCGACGGTCGGGCTCGTGATCGTCGCGGCCGTGGTGCTGATCGCGATCCTCGCCCCGCTGCTCGCCCCCCACTCGCCGATCGAGCAGGCCCGCGACGCCGTCAAGGTGCCCCCGATCTGGACCGGGCAGGGCTCGTGGCGCTTTCCGCTGGGCACCGACGCGCTCGGCCGCGACACGCTCTCCCGGCTGATCTACGGCGCGCGGGTCTCGCTGTTCATCGGCGTGACCGTGATGGGCGTGTCCTTCGTGCTCGGGGTCGTGCTGGGCCTCGCCTCCGCCTATTGCGGGCCGGCGGTCGACATCGTGACGATGCGGGTCATGGACCTCATCATGTCCGTGCCGGACCTCGTGCTGGCCATCCTGGCCGTCGCGGTGCTCGGCCCGAGCCTCGCCAACACCATCGTGGCGGTCACGATCGTGTTCCTGCCGCGCTACGTGCGGCTGGTGCGCGGCTCGGCGCTGATCGAGCTCGAGAAGGACTACGTGACGGCCGCCCGCGTCGCGGGCGTCGGCCCCGTGCGGCTGATGCTCTCGACCGTGCTGCCCAACTGCCTCGCCCCGCTCATCGTGCAGGCGGCGCTCGGGCTGTCGGACGCGATCCTCGAAGCCGCCGCGCTCGGCTTCCTCGGTCTGGGGGCCCAGCCGCCCACGCCCGAATGGGGCTCGATGCTGGCCGACGCCCGCTCCTTCATCCGCTCCGATCCCTGGATCGTGACCCTGCCGGGCCTCGCGATCCTGATCACCGTCGTGGCCATCAATCTGCTGGGGGACGGCCTGCGCGACGCCTTCGATCCCAGGATGCGGCGGGGATGATGCCTAATGCTGGCGCCGGCCCGTTCTGGACCAACGCCGCTTTCTGGGCGGCAGGAATTGCACTGCTCACATTCGTCCTGAGTAAGGTCTATGAACTCGTCGTGCGGCGCTACGACTACTGGGACGCCCGGAATGCCTCGGTCGTCCGATTCCGGACAGATGTGACCTTGAGGCGTGACGATCTCCTGTCGAAGCAGCAGGCGTACAATGATCCCGATTACAGGCGAAAGATCATTGATCTCATCGAACAGCATGCCGCCGAGAGTCGGGCTTTCCGTCTTTACGGCGTGGAGGTCTCAGATACCGGAGTCCAGGACGAGATAAGCGGCTATCTGGCCAGCTTTCCGGAGCGATCTCAGGCTTTTATCCGGCGAACTATTCTTCGGGACCGACAGATGGTCGCGCTCTACCACATGATGACGACCGACGCGTTCGAACACCTCAAGAGCGACCGACAGATCGAGGCATGTGAACGCTGGATTTTGAGTGTCAACGAGTTGATCAAAAGCCTGGAAGATTTGACCACAGTCAGAGACGAATGGGCTCCCCGGCGCGCCGGTCCGCTTGCCAAGCTGCTCCGATTGTCAAGGGAAGGATGATGGGTCCCATTACAACCTCCGCCGACGAGACCAGGACAATTACCTTGTATCCCGAACTATGATGCGGCTTCTCGACATCCGCAACCTCACCGTCAGGTTCCGCACCCGTCAGGGCGCCTTCACGGCCGTCGAGGGCGTCGACATCGGGATCGACCGCGACGAGGTGCTGGCGATCGTGGGGGAGTCGGGCTCGGGCAAGTCGGTCGCCATGCTGGCCATCATGGGGCTGCTGCCCTGGACGGCGATCGTCACGGCCGACCGAATGATGTTCGACGGCCAGGATCTCGCGCGCCTGCCCGCCAAGGCGCGGCGGCGGATCGTCGGCCGCGACATGGCGATGATCTTCCAGGAGCCGATGTCCTCGCTGAACCCCTGCTTCACCGTGGGGTTCCAGATCGAGGAGGCCCTCAAGGCCCATCTCGCCATGTCGCGCACGGCGCGGCGGCAGCGCGCGGCCGACCTCCTGGATCTGGTCGGCATCCCCGAGCCCCGGCGGCGCCTGGCCATGTTCCCCCACCAGCTCTCGGGCGGCATGAGCCAGCGGGTGATGATCGCCATGGCGCTCGCCTGCAGGCCGAAGCTGCTCATCGCCGACGAGCCGACCACCGCCCTCGACGTGACCATCCAGGCGCAGATCCTCGAGCTGCTCATGGCCCTCAAGCGCGACACCGGCCTCGGCCTCATCCTGATCACCCACGACATGGGTGTCGTGGCCGAGACGGCGGGCCGCGTCATCGTCCAGTACGCGGGCCGCCAGGTCGAGCAGAACGAGACCGCCGCCCTGTTCGCCGACCCGCACCACCCCTACACGGCGGCGCTCCTCGCAGCCCTCCCCGAGCGCGTGACCACGCGGCTGCTGCCCGCGATCCCCGGCGTGGTGCCCGGGCAGTTCGACCGGCCGGCGGGCTGCTCGTTCTCGCCCCGCTGCAGTGTCGTGTTCGAGGCCTGCAATACCGTGCCGCCATCTCCCGCCGAGGCGGCGCTCGGCCGTGCGCTCTGCCACACGCCGCTCCTTGCCGGCGTCCCGACATCCTCGCCCCTCAAGCGCCAGGCGATGCGCGCATGAGGGGCGCCGCCGCGACGCCCGTCCTCGAAGCCCGCGACCTCGAGCGCCACTACGCCGGCCGGCGGGGCCTCTTCGGGGGGCGCGTGACCGTCAAGGCGCTGGCCGGCGCCTCCTTCCAGCTCGCGCGGGGCGAGACCCTGGCGGTGGTGGGCGAGTCGGGGTCGGGGAAGTCCACGCTCGGCCGGCTGCTGACCTTGATCGAGCTCCCGACGGCCGGGCAGCTGCTGGTGGCCGGCCAGGACGTCGCCGAGGTCGACCGGGCCACCCGCAAGGCGCTGCGCTCGGCCATCCAGATGGTGTTCCAGAACCCCTACGGCTCGCTCAATCCGCGGCAGAAGATCGGCAAGGCGCTGGAGGAGCCCCTGCTGGTCAACACCGGCAGTCCCGCGGCCGAGCGCGAGGCCGCGGCCCGCGCCATGATGGCCCGGGTCGGGCTGCGGCCGGAACATTACGAGCGCTACCCGCACATGTTCTCCGGCGGCCAGCGCCAGCGCATCGCCATCGCC
>CAXUMV010000312.1:3708-4806 GCA_964252065.1 uncultured Lichenihabitans sp. | reverse complement strand
CGGATCGCCGCGCCGTCCGATCCCGCATAGGAATAGGCGATGTCGACGCGGGGGAACCCGTCGAGCGCGCGCAGGTCGAATTCGGTGTCGGGGGCGTGCCGGCGCTCGGTTGCCCGATAATAGCGCACGTGCTCGCCGTCGACGTAGCCGAGAATGCCGAAATCGGGGGTGCGGAAGGTCTGCATGCGGAAGGTCGAGGTCTTGGTCACCTCGCGGGCGGCCTGGATCTCGTCGTTCAGCACCACCAGGACCCCCCGACCGCGCGAGTGCGGCGAGGCCGCGGTGCGGATGGCGTTGACGAGGTTCAGCCCGGCATCCGTCGACAGGCCGCTGAGCGGGCGCTGCGAACCGACGATCACGACCGGGACCGCCACCTTCAGCGTGAGGCCGAGCACGTAGGCCGTCTCCTCCAGCGTCGCGGTGCCGTGGCCGATCACGATGCCGGCCAGATCCGCGTGCTCGGCGACCAGGCTGTCGCACCGGAGCGCAAGCTCCTTCCATTCGGGGAAGCCGATGGCCGTGCTGGGGATGTTGCGGAACCGCACGGGCACGATGTCGGCCACCTCGTGCGCGCTCGGGACGGCCGCCAGGATTTCCTCCGCGTGCAGCATGACGCCGTTGGCGACGTAGTCGAGGATGTCGAGCGGGCCCGTGCCAACGGACGACATCGTCCCGCCCGTGCCGATGAACGCCACCTTCGCCATGTTCGCTCCGCCCCGTCGCGCGAGGCGACCCTTCGTTGAGACCGCAGGGGTCCTTGCAAGTGTCTTACCGTTCGGCGGGGGCGGCCCGGGCGGCGTCGCATCGGGGCGATGGCATGAGCCTTGCCAGTTGGCATGACCTATCGACGAACCCAGGACAGGCCATGGACATCGGCGTCTTCATCCCGATCGGCAACAACGGCTGGCTCATCTCCGAGACCTCGCCGCAGTACAAGCCGAGCTTCGCCCTCAATAAGGCGGTCGTCCAGAAGGCGGAAGGCTACGGTCTCGACTTCGCGCTCTCGATGATCAAGCTGCACGGCTTCGGCGGCAAGACGGAGTTTTGGGACTACAATCTCGAATCCTTCACGCTGATGGCGGGCCTCGCCGCCGTGAC
>CAXUMV010000312.1:0-3698 GCA_964252065.1 uncultured Lichenihabitans sp. | reverse complement strand
CGGCGCTCGTCGCCCGCATGGCGACGACCGTCGACTCCATCGCCGAGGGGCGTTTCGGGATCAACATCGTGTCGGGCTGGCAGAAGGCCGAGTACGATCAGATGGGCCTGTGGCCGGGCGACGACTATTTCGCTCACCGGTACGACTACTCGACCGAATACGTGCAGGTCATGAAGGAGCTCTGGACCACGGGAGAGTCGAACCTGAAGGGGCGCTTCTTCACGATGTCGGACTGCGCCATGAAACCGCTACCCTCGACCGACATCAAGATCGTGGCCGCCGGGCAGAGCGGGCGCGGCATGGAATTCGCAGCCCAATACGCCGACTACAACTTCGTGCTGGGCTCGGGCATCAACACGCCGGGCGCCTGTGCGCAGACCTGCGCGAAGCTGGTGGAAGCCGCGGCCAAGACCGGCCGCGACGTCGGCTCCTACGTGCTGTTCATGGTCATCGCCGACGAGACCGACGAGATCGCCCACGCCAAGTGGCAGACCTATCGGGCCGGCGCCGACGTCGACGCCCTGTGGTGGATGGCCGACCAGGGCGCCAAGGACGCCAAGGCCGATGCCAGCGGCACCGCAGCGACCATGAATTTGCCCGAAGGCGCCGTGAACTTCAACATGGGAACCCTCGTGGGGTCCTATGCCAGCGTGGCGCGCATGCTCGACGAGATGGAGGGGATCGAGGGCTGCAAGGGCATCATGCTGACCTTCGACGATTTCCTCATCGGGATGGATCAGTTCGGCCAGCGGATCCAGCCGCTGATGGCCTCCCGCAAGCAGGCGCCAATCGAGATCGCCGCCTAATCTTCTCTGCCGCAGCAGCCAGCCTCGTCCTGCAAGATCATGGCCCACACGTTCGATGCGTCCAGGGGCTCCTTCGGCCGACGCAGTCCCCTGGCTGTCGCCGGTTGCCATGTTGGCCGCTCTCATCGCAGGTGGGTGCGCGTGCTGTTCTGCGGTCAGCGGGCAAGGGACTCATCGAAGGAGAGATCCATGGACATCAAGCGAAGCGGCGCTCAGCCGTCGACGAAGGGGCCGGCGGACTGGTTTACCGGGGCCGTGCGCATCGACCCGCTGTTCGGTCCGCCCGAGCCGTCCCGGGTCGGGGGGGCTCTCGTCACCTTCGAGCCCGGCGCACGGACGGCCTGGCATACCCACCCGCTGGGACAGACCCTGATCGTGACCGCCGGCTGCGGATGGGCGCAACGGGACGGCGGGCCGGTCGAGGAGATCCGGCCCGGCGACGTGGTCTGGTTCCCGCCCGGCGAGAAGCATTGGCACGGCGCCTCCGCGACGACCGCTATGAGCCACATCGCCATCCAGGAGAAGCGCGACGGTTCGCCGGTCGACTGGCTGGAGCAGGTCACCGACGCGCAGTACGGGCGGTGACCCGCGGCCTGCGCGGCCGCCGCGGCCTCCTCAGCGCAGCAGACCGAACATGAGCGCGAAGAAGCGGTCGCTGTCGACCTCCGTCGCGATCAGGGCGTTGTCGGGCTCCCTGCGGCCGCCCCAGAAATCGGCGACCGTCGCGCCGAACGCATAGGTGCCGGTGAGGTCGACCCCGATATGGGCCGGGCGGGTGCGCACCAGGGTCGGGTCGATCACCAGGGCCAGGGCCAGGGGGTCGTGCATGGCGCCGCCCACGCCCATCTCATTGCGGTGCAGCTTCTCGTAGAACAGCAGCCAGTCGTTCACGAGGCGGCCGAGCGGTGTGTCGATGGTCGAGAGCTCGGCATATTGCGGCGCCTCGATCAGCACCTGCATGGTCACGTCGAGCCCCACCATGGTCAGCGGCAGCCGTGCGTCGAGCACGATGCGCAGCGCCTCCGGATCGCAGAAGGCGTTGAACTCGGTGGGCGTGATGATCTCGCTCCTGCGCGTGAAGACGCCGCCCATCCAGATCAGCCGGCCGACCTTCGGCAGCACGTCCGGATGTTTGAGGATCATGAGACCGATGTTCGACAGGGGGCCGGTCGCCACGATGGTGAGGGGCTCGGGGGCCTCGCGCAGCGTGCCGGCCAGAAAGTCGACCGCATGGGCCGCCATCGGGCCGCGGCTCGGCGGAGGCAGGTAGGGCGATCCTTCGAGCCCGCTCGGGCCATCGGCGGTGCCGAGCACGAGCGGGCGCGCGAGCGGCCGGTGACAGCCTTGCGCCACCGGGACATCCCGGGCGCCCACGGCGTCGAGCACGCGGATCGCGTTGGCGGTGGTCGCCTCGATCCCGGCATTGCCGCAGGTCGTGGTGACGCCGAGCAGCCGGATGGCCGGCGAGCGGTGGGCCATCACGAGCGCGATGGCGTCGTCGTGCCCGGGATCGCAATCGTAGAGGATGGGGGTCGGCGGGGTCATCGGGTCTCATCCTGCGCGGCGGCGTAGCGCGCGACCGCCGCCTTGAAGAGGGCGAGGAGGCGCTTGCCGTCGAGCCCGGTCGCGATCCGGGTCGTCGCGGGGCCGCCGCCGCTCAGGATCTGGCGTCCCCTGTAGGCGACGGTCTGGCCGCGCGCGATGCGTCCGTCGAGCACGACGTCCACGAAGAGCGGCTCGGTGAATGTCGCAAGATCCGGCTCGAAGGCCAGGGCCGTCGTGATGACGTCGTCCATCGGGAAGCCGACGAGGTCGAAGAAGTCCCGCCAGATGTCGATGTAGATCGGGAAGGTCTCCGCGATCATCGCCAGCACCGGGTTGCGGCCGGGCCGCGCCGCCATGTCGGCGATGTCGTCGCGGGTCAGCATGCTGGCCGCGACCCGGTTGTCCTCGCACACGTCGAGCGGCACCAGGATCTTGGGGATGTCGCTGGTCAGCACGAGGCGGGCCGCCTCGGGATCGGCCCAGACGTTGTACTCCGACACCGGGGTCATGTTGCCGGGGGTCGTAAAGGTGCCGCCGAGCACGATCAGCTGCTTCAGCGCGCCGGCGAGGCGCGGCTCCTGCAGCAGCGCCATGGCGGGGTTGGTGAGGGGGCCCGTGGTCACCAGCGTGATGGCGCCGGGGTTGCGCATCGCGGTGTCGATGATGACGTCGACCGCGTGGCCCGGCGTCGCCGGCCGCCGCGGCGGGGGCGCGGGCGGGTTGAAGCGGTGCAGGCGATCCCCGAAGCGGGCCGCGAGGCGCTTCTCGAAATGCACCGGCTGCTCCATGTCGGCCTTGGGATGGCCGACGATGGGGCGCCATGCGCCCGCATGGACGGGGATGTCGTCGCGTCCGGCGAGCGACAGCGTGTTGAGCACGACGTCCGTGACCTGCCCGATGGGGCCGGCCGCGCCGGTCACGGTCGTGACCGCCTCGAGCGCGAGGGCGGGGCTGGCGGCCGCGAACAGCACGGCGAGAATGTCGTCGCCGGCCGAATCGACGTCGAGGATGATCCGTTCCACGGGGGTCAGCGATCCTTGAGGGTTGAGGGAGGCGTGTGGGGCGCGAGCGCCTGCCGCATTGAGGCGAGGGTCTCGCGGACGAGGCGCGGCCGGCCGCGCACCGCGAGCGCGAAGAGCGCCACGAGCGCCACGGCGTAGGGCACCGCAAGCACGAGGTAGGACGGATAGCCGAAGGTCTGCAGCCGCAGCGAGAGCGCGTCGGCGAACCCGAACACCAGGCAGCCGAGCAGGAGCTGCACGGGATTGCCGTTCGAGAAGATCAGGATCGCCACCGCCATGAAGCCGCGGCCGGACGACATGTTCTCGGTGAACATGGTGATGTAGC
>CAXUMV010000311.1:0-4808 GCA_964252065.1 uncultured Lichenihabitans sp. | reverse complement strand
GGCGAGATGCATCGGCTCGCCATGGGCCGGGATCGCGATGCGGGGGCGCACCCAGCCGTAGAGCTGGGCCACTTCGGCCCGGCGCGGGTGGCCCGACACATGGACGAGTTCGGTCCGGTCGGTGATGACCTCGATGCCCTGCCGCACGAGGCCGTTGACGACGCGCCCGACCTCCCGCTCGTTGCCCGGGATGGTGCGGGACGAGAAGATCACCCGGTCGCCCGGCGCGAGCTTGACGTCGGGGTGGTCGTCGCGCGCGAGCTTGGAGAGGGCGGCCCGCACCTCGCCCTGGCTGCCGGTCGCGACCACCACGGTCTTGTCGCGCGCGAGATAGCCGAAGCTGTCGGGACCGAGGAAGGGCGGGATGCCGTCGAGGTAGCCGCACTCGCGCGCGACCTGGATGGCGCGGTCCATGGCCCGGCCGACGACGATCACGCTGCGGCCCGTCGCCAGCGCCGCATCCGCGACGGCGCGGATGGTGGAGTCGCAGATCAGGGCCAGGACGCCCTCCGCGCCGAGCGCGGTCAGCCGCGCCTCGTCGGTAGGCGCCCCGATCACCGGGTGATGGTCGATCTTCCAGTCGCCGCTATGGACCACGAGGCCAAGCGGGGTGCGGATCGCAAGGCCGGTGCTCTCGGGGATCGAGTGGGCCATGGCGATCATCTCGACGTCGAAGGGGGCGAGATCCAGCCGGGCGCCCGGGCGCACCACCTCGATGCCGATCGTGGGGGCGCCCGGCTCGGACAGGCGCTTGGCCTCGAGCAGGCTCGCCGCGAAGGGCGTCGCGAAGACCCGGCACCGCAGCCGCGGCCAGAGGTCGACGACCGCCCCGATGTGGTCCTCGTGGGCGTGGGTGATCACGAGCCCCACGAGATCCTGCCGCATGCGCTCGATAAAGCCGATGTTGGGCAGCACGAGATCGATGCCCGGCAAGTCGGGCCCGGCGAAGGAGACGCCGCAATCGACCATCAGCCATTTGCGCCGCTTGGGCGGCCCGAACCCGTAGAGGGCGGCGTTCATGCCGATCTCGCCGAGCCCCCCGAGCGCGCAGAAAACGAGCTCGCTGTCATCGTTGGTCATTCAGGTCCTCGCATCAGCCGGCTTTGGCCGGCCCCTTCGTTCAACAGGATGTCGCCGACTTCGATGGATAGGAGGCCGCCGGGCGTGGCAAGCACGAGCCGGCCTCCGGCGTCGATGGAATGGAACGTGCCGGTCCGCCGCTCGCCCCTGGCGCCGACCGACATGGCCGTGCCGGGCGGAAGGGAGCGGGCCAGCCATGCGGCGCGGATGGCCGCAAAGCCCGACCCGCGGTTCCAGAGCGCCAGGGCGTCGGGCACCGTGGCCGACAGGGCCGCGAAGAGCTCGTCGAGCATCGAGCGGCCGTCCGCGAGGGTGGCGAGGTCGGTCGCGGGATACGGCGTCCCGCCCGGATGGGACGCGCAGTTGACGCCGAACCCGAGCACGGTCGCGAACGACCCGGCGTCGGTACGGCTGGCCTCGCACAGGATGCCGGCCAGCTTGGCCTCCCCCGCCAGCAGGTCGTTGGGCCATTTGATGGCAATGCGGCCCGGCTCGCCGAGCAGGGTGCCGACCGCCTCGGCCAGCGCGACGCCCGCCACGAAGCCGAGCTGCCAGGCGAGCACCGGCTCGACCGCATCGACCAGCAGCAGGCTGGCGTAGAGATTGCCGGGGGGCGAGGCCCAGACCCGGCCCTGCCGGCCGCGCCCCGCCCCTTGCGAGGCCGCCACGATCCACAGCCGCCCGCGGTCGCCCGCGCCCGCCCGCGCCATCGCCTCGTCGTTGGTGGAGCCGAGCGTTTCGAAGCTGTTGAGCCGATACCCGGCCCGGAGAGCGCTTTCGGCCAGCCTCACGTCTCAGAACAGCGATCGGGCCGCTGCCGCCGCAGAGTTCACGACAGGACCCGGGTAGACCCAGAACAGCAGCACCGCGAGGCTGGCCACGGCGAGGACGATGCTGATCGCCGGGCTCGGCCTGTCGAAGGCTCCTGCGGGGGGGTCGAAATACATCATCTTGACGATGCGCAGGTAGTAGTAGGCCGCGACCACGCTCGAGAGCACGCCGAGCACCGCCAGCCCATAGAGATTGGCCTGCACGGCCGCCTGGAAGACGTAGAACTTGGCGAAGAACCCCGCGAAGGGCGGGATGCCGGCCAGCGAGAACATGATCATGGCGAGGAAGATCGCCATGGCGGGCCGGGTCTGGCCGAGGCCGGAGAGATCGGCGATGGTCTCGATGTTCACCCCGTCCCGCCGCATCGCCATGATGGCCGCGAAGGTCCCGAGCGTCATGACGACGTAGATCGCGACATAGATCAGCACGCCGTGGACGCCCGCCTCGGTGCCGGCCGCAAGGCCCACCAGCGCGAACCCCATGTGACCGATCGCCGAATAGGCCATCAGCCGCTTGATGTTGGCCTGACCGATGGCCGCAAAGGAGCCGAGCGCCATGGATGCGATCGAGATGAAGACGATGAGCTGCTGCCACTGCGACACGATGCCGGGAAAGGCCGTCATCATAACGCGCACGGTGATCGCCACCGCCGCCATCTTCGGCGCGGTGGCGAAGAACGCCGTGACCGGGGTGGGCGCGCCCTCGTAGACGTCGGGCGTCCACATGTGGAACGGCACGGTCCTGCAGGGCGGCGGCGATGTTGGGGAACAACACCGTGCCCGCAAAGCCGTAGACGAGCGAGGCGCCGTACAGCAGCATGCCGGACGAAAGGGCCCCGAGGACGAAATATTTCAGCCCCGCCTCGCTGGCGCGGGCGTCGTCGCGGTGGAACGCCGCCAGCACGTAGAGGGCGAGGCTCATCAGCTCGAAGCCGAGATAGAGCGCGATCAGGCTGTTGGCCGAGATCAGCAGCATCATGCCGAGCGTCGCGAGCAGCACCAGCACGGGGTACTCGTAGCGGTCGATTCCCTCCTGCCGGAGGAAGCCGACGGACATGATCAGCGTCACCATCGAGCCGAGCAGCGCGAGCCCCTTCATGAAGCGGCTGAACGGATCGTCGAGGAAGGCGCCGTTGAACATCAGCACGTCGTGGGAGGGCGTGCCGATGTCGATGATGAGGGCGACGCCGATGATGCCGACCGCGAGCTCGGTGATCAGGGCGGCCCAGCGCTCCCCGCGGAAGGCGCCGAGCATCAGCAGGACCAGCGCGCCGACGGCCAGGATGAACTCGGGCAGGATCGGTCCGAGATGGAAGTCAGACGACATCGGACGGTCTCCTCAAGGCGCGGCGACGATCGACGCCGTGTGCGTCGCGGCCGTCGCCGCCACCGCGGTCTGCACGCTCGTCGCGATCTTGTCGATCGAGGGCATGGACGCATTGATCACGGGAGCAGGATGCACGCCATAGTAGATCGTCAGCACCACGAGCGGCACGAGGATCGCGACCTCGCGCGGGCTGAGGTCGAGAAGGCCGGCGAGGGACGGCTTCTCCAGCCGCCCGAAGATGACGCGGCGGTAGAGGTAGAGGGCGTAGCCGGCGGCCAGGATCGTCCCGACGGTCGCGAACAGCGCCACCCAGGTGTTGACCTGGAAGGCCGCCAGCATGGTCAGGAACTCGCCCACGAAGCCCGATGTGCCGGGCAGCCCGATATTGGCCATGGTGAAGATCAGGAACACCACGGCATAGCGCGGCATGCGGTGCACGAGCCCGCCATAGGCAGCGATGTCGCGGGTGTGCATGCGGTCGTAGATGACGCCGACGCAGAGGAACAGGGCGCCCGACACGAGGCCGTGGCTGATCATCAGGAACATGGCGCCCTGCAGGCCCTGCGGCGTCATGGTGAACAGGCCCATGGTCACGAAGCCCATATGGGCCACGGACGAGTAGGCGATCAGCTTCTTCATGTCCTCCTGCACCAGCGCGACCAGCGAGGTGTAGATGATCGCGATCACCGACAGCGCGAAGACGAGCGGCGCAAAGGCGTGCGAGGCGTCGGGGAACATCGGCAGCGAGAAGCGCAGGAAGCCGTAGCCGCCCATCTTCAGGAGCACGCCGGCGAGGATTACCGACCCCGCGGTCGGCGCCTCGACATGGGCGTCCGGCAGCCAGGTGTGGACGGGCCACATCGGCATCTTGACCGCGAAGGAGGCGAAGAAGGCGAGCCACAGCCAGGTCTGCATCGAGGGCGGGAACCGCGTCTCCAGCAGCACCGTGATGTCCGTCGTCCCCGTGACGCCGTACATCTTCATGATGGCGAGCAGCATCAGCAGCGAGCCGAGCAGCGTGTAGAGGAAGAACTTCATGCTGGCGTAGATGCGCCGCTTGCCGCCCCAGATCCCGATGATCAGGAACATCGGGATGAGGCCGCCCTCGAAGAAGAGATAGAACAGCACGAGATCGAGCGCGCAAAACACCCCGATCATCAGGGCTTCCAGCACCAAGAAGGCGATCATGTACTCCTTGACGCGGAGCTGGATGCTCTCCCACGAGGCCAGGATGCAGAACGGCATCAGGAAGGTGGTGAGCAGCACGAGCGGCATGGAGATGCCGTCGACACCGAGCTTGTAGCCGAGGCCGCTGCCGAGCCAGGCCCGCTGCTCGACGAACTGGAAGGCGGTGCTGGCCGTGTCGAAGCGGCCCCACACGACGAGGGACAGGAGGAAGGTGACGAGGGTCGCGATCAGCGCGGCCCAGCGGGCGTTGCGGCGGGCCGCCTCGTCGTCCCCGCGCAGCACCAGGATGAACAGGGCGCCGAGGATCGGGATGACGACGAGGCCGGTCAGGATGCCGAAGCCGAACATCAGCGCACGCCCCCGACGAGGTACCAGGTGATGAA
>CAXUMV010000310.1:0-4819 GCA_964252065.1 uncultured Lichenihabitans sp. | reverse complement strand
GGAGGCGGGAACCGCTAGCATTGATGCGAAGCCACCTCCGCGATCCTGCGCCCGCAGAGGTCGGCGGTGGTCTCCAGCTCTGCTATGTCAGTGAGGTCGGCGCTACCCTCACCTATGACGTGTAACAGGAGGCGCATGGCCCATGGGTGATGCGCTATCGCGGTATTGACTTCGACCAGCTGATGAGAGTGGGCGAGGCGTTCTGCAACTTGCCCGGCATGTCCTGATCTGGGTGAGACCAGCTTGGCCGCTCTCGAGCGTCGACGAAGCTAATTCAGTCGCTTGAACCACCATCGACCAGTCTCAACTCCGATCGTTCGTTCAGCTGAGTGGAAAGGCGAGCCCGCGCTTAGGTTGCCGTCCGGCGGCTGGAAACCACCTGGATCACCGCGCGTTGACCGCGGCCGTCATCGCCGGCTTCGTAGAGCGCCGCCGTCGCCAGGCACTCGGCGGCCTGCTCGCGTGCGGCGAGCCCCCCGCCGAAATGAAAGGCGGTGGCGCTCACGCGCCGACCCGCCCTGATCGGAAGCGCAGCGTTGGAGGCGCGCGCCTGCGCCATCGTCATGGAAGCATCCGACCTGTGCGTCGGCCCGGACCAGGGGCCAAGCATGCTCATGACCAGGATGATGAACGTGATGGAGCCGAGCAGCAGCAGCCAATGATCGGACGCGCTGTCACGCTTGGCGGGGCGTCTGCGGGAACGCCGGGGCTGAGCAGAAGATGAGAGAGGGTCGAATCGCCGCGCCACGGTGCAGCCTATTAGCAACGAACACAGGGAGCGTCGCGCAGGGTACTCAGGGCGCCCGTGGCCGACGAACCGGTCAGGTAAGCAGCGTGACTTGGCGTCGCAAACGACCCACTTGCAGACATTCAGAGGGCTTTTGCGATCCCCAGCTTCGGACATCCGTTCATCTCGATTGGACGAGCAGTCGCACCGGCGTTCGAGTAGGCGATGAACGGCAAGCCGCCGCTGACGCGGACAGATGCCGCGCTCCTCCGCTGCTCACTCCCGGCCTTCATCCGGCCCGGGCAGCGGCACAACAGCTACGCCGTCGTCATGCACGACGAGCCGGAACGGCCTTGGCCGGCCGATCACGTCCCAGGGTCGGCGCTCGTCGTCCAGCAACGACGGATGGACCTCGGATTCGACGGCAGCCGCGACGGTCCTCGTCCTGCGAAGACCAAGCACCAAGCGCGAACCCAGCTCGGGGTGACGGACGATGGCATGCAGATCATCGCGCCGTTCCGGGTCGACCTCGCCGCCGACGAGCGCGTCATGGATCAGCAACGCGACGAACTGGCTGCGGGCGCGCGACGGCATGCCTGCGGCGACGCGGCGAAGCTGGTTCCCGAGCAGGGTGTACACGGTCGACCGACCCGAAGGGAGCCGGGCGAGGTCCCGCACGCTTGCCGTCAGCTCCCAGTAGCCGAACAGGCGGGAAAGCATTCCCCCCGGACCCGCCTCGGGGGTGACCACCACGGTCGCGATGTCGCGGAACGAGTTCTCGAGCAGCGGCTCCATGCGCCAGCGGGAAGGCACTGGGCGGTCCCTCGGGTCGAGCTCGAACGCCCATCTCGCGCCGGACACGTTAATCGGCCGCGGCCGCTCCGAACGGCCTCGTGAAAGGCGCCAGCCCTGCTGGTCAAGCACGTCCTGGAAGCCGATGAAGCGCCTGACGTCCGCCATTCCGTCCGGCTCCTCGATCGGCAACAGGGCGGCCGCCTCCGTACGCATCGCGGCGAGCGCCGGGTCCAAAGCAACGCCGTCCACCGGATCGCGCTGCCGGTAGAAGCCCCGCGCCGCCCAGTCGGCGCCGAACCCGTGATCCTCCAAACGCCTGATGGACGGGCCCGCTCGAAGCGCGGTGTAGGCGTCCAGTCCCAGCGCCCATGCGCGATCCTGGATCGCGAGCCAGGCGTCTGTGTCCCTGTCGGGACCGATGCCGCGAGCCCTCACGAGCACGCTCCGCGGTGGCAGCGACCCCACCCCGCCACGCGCTTCGACGACGGCAAGCGCCACGGCGATGGCCTGGACGACCGGCCCGGCCCTGGACGGCGCGCGCGTAGACCCGCTCGCCCGGCCGGATGGAGTAGGAACCACGATCGTGGGAAGCGAGGCGGGCGTTGCGACCAGCGGGCGCAGGACCAACGCTGGCGGCACCAACCTGAGCGCAACGAGATCTATGCCGAGGCCAGCTGCTCCCTCCTGTAGCCGCTCGTCGTCATCCGCCTCGCCGACGAGGAAGCCGGGTCGCCCGCCGGCCTGCACCGCGAGCGCGAACTCCGCCACGTCGGCGAAGGCAAAACCCTCCAGATCCAACGCGCGGCTGCCGGCGAGCTCGCGAACCAAGCCTTGCAGGTGAGGATCGGGCGCGTAGATCGAGGCGTCGGCACGTCGCGCCCTGCGGGAAGCCGCGCCCCCTTCGACGATCTTCACCTTCCAATCGGAAGCTGGACCGTAGAGCGGCTCGAGGCCGGCAAGCGCCTTCCGCACGGCTGAACGAACCGCCTCCTCGACCACGGCCGTGACCCGTCCCGGGCGCATGACGGTCACGACGCCATCGTCCGCCGCTGCAACGACCCGTATAGCGTCCCCTCCCTCGACGAGGCTTGAGAGCGCCGCCCGCAGGTCGGGCGTGAGTACGCTCAGGTCGCGCCAGCGACGCGCGGCCGTTTCGGAAGCGCGGGCGAGCCGCTTGAACGTCTGCGCGGCGAACTCGGCGCGCCTCTCGCGCAAGTCAAGGAACTCGGCAACCTCGAAGGCGAGCGCCGGCATGCGGCTTAGCGGAGCATCGTCCAACCGTCGCTCAAGCTCGCGGCGCCCTTGGTCCCCGGCACCGACCAACACGTCGTCGGCGCCCAGCGCAAACACCCACCGAGCCTCCTCGCCCACACGGGCGGCGTCGGACGGGACGTTCAGCAGCCGCAGCCCCGCGAAGCGCACCGGATCGAACCCCTCGATCTCGCCCTCCAGAGAGACGCGTTGCGCGAGGAGTCTGTTGGACGGGTGCAGCCGGAACACCGGCAGCAGGAAGCCCAGCCCCCGACCGCCTGGATCGGCAGCGCCGACGAGGACGTGAGCCTCGCTCACTCGAAAGCCCTCTGCAGGCCAAGGAATGCGTCAACGCGGTCGTAGACGAGGAGCGAGTAGTCCTGCGGACGATGCCGCCCGTATGTCGGATAGGACACCATCGCCGCGTCCGGACACGCAGCTAGCGCCTCTAGAACGATCGGATCCTCGAACATGAGAGGCGGCGCGACCACGGCTCGAAGCGCCTCGGCCAGCGGCACGTCGCGGGCGAGCTGGACCTCGATCGCGCCTCGCCTATCGTCATCATGCTCGAGCGAGCGGTCGGCGATGAGCCGCGCGTAGGCGCGCGCGGATGGCCGCGAAGCCGGAAAGTCGTCCACCCCCTTCGAGGGCCGTTGATCGAAGTAACGCCTGTTTGTGCCGTAGAATGCGCCGACGACCCGCGCGGGGGCCGTCGGGTCGTCGAGCACCTCGAACTGCTCCAGCCGGGGAGCGGCGCCGAGATGGCGGCGGTAGCGAGAGAAGCCGCCGCTGTCGAACGGGACCACCCTTTCCACCGAGGCCAGCACGGACGGGTCAAGGACAAAGCAGACGGGCAGGAGCTCGGGCATGTCCCCAGCCTCCTCCAGCGACAGCGGCTTATAGGCAGGCCGGCCATAAAACAGATAGAGGAGGTCCTCGCCGTATACGGGGCAGGCGGTCGGGACGAGCGCCAACCGCTCTAGCGCGGCGATCGCGGGCATCATGCCCGTGCAGTGCGTCAGGTGCAGCGTCTTCGACGCCGGGGCGACGCCTCTGAGGAACTCGGCGAACGTCAGCGGCATGGCATCTTCGGCGGCACGCGACCGTCATAGCGAAGGCCCGCGCGCTGAGGCAAGCGCCGGAGACCGAGAGCGCAGCGGGAGACCGACCCACAAAGCGACATACAGCGTCCGAGTTGAGTATTCCGAAACCGAGCGGTTGTTCATGTGGGTCGACCGGCTCTGAGACCCGCTCGTGATGATCGCGGCATGTGGCGAGAAGTGGGACTTTGCAGACTGTCCGCTTTGCTCCGCCGAAATGCCTTAGTCGTGCCGCCCGTGTGAGTGTTACAGCCTCACGTCGCCAGACAGACCAATCGAGTCTACCACGTCGCCGATCTAGTTGGGTTGCATCCTTCGAACAGCGTCGCTCACCTTCGCCATGTGCTCTCCAGTAATGGTCGCCAGAGCTTGCGGTGAGATGGCATCGGACAGTGGAGAATGCGCTCGTGGCACGATCCCCTGTCCAAGCATGACGGCGATCCAGTTGTCCGCCGTGAACAGGTCGTTCTCGTCCCTGACGATCCGGCCATGATTCCGGAAGAGTTCGATCCGCCGCGTCAGCGTTGCGGGCTGGGGCATGCTCGACATCCGGTCCCAGAATGGCGTTCCGGAGCGGTTCGTGGCGACGTAGTGCAATACGATGAAGTCGCGCACGCCCTCGAATGCCGAGGTCATCAGGCGGTTGTACTCCTCAGCCAGACCCGGAGAGGAACGATCGTTCGGAAACAGATTCAGGAAATCGGTTATCCCCGTCTGGATCATGTGAATGGACGTGGACTCGAGCGGTTCGAGGAACCCGGCCGAAAGGCCGATCGCGACGACGTTCCGTTGCCAGAAACTCGACCGGCGACCCGTCCTGAACGACAAAGTGCGGGGTTGGCTCACCAGCTTGCCGTCGACGGCAGCCAGGAGCGCGGCTTCGGCCTCCGCTGGATCACAATAGGCCGACGAGTAGACGTATCCATTGCCAACCCGGTGCTGAAGC
>CAXUMV010000309.1:0-4828 GCA_964252065.1 uncultured Lichenihabitans sp. | reverse complement strand
CCGATGTCGCCGAGATAGCCGGTGCAGTAGCGCGCCGGGATGTTCATGCAGCGGCACAGGGTGACCGCGAGATGGGCAAAATCGCGGCACACGCCCACCTGCTCGGCATGGCCCTCGCTGGCTGTGCGGGTGTTGCGGGCGTGCTGGTAGCCGAAGGTCAGCCGGTCGTGGGCGTAATCCACAATGGCTTGCACCCGCGCCCAGCCCCGGGGCGTGCGGCCGAACTGCGCCCAGGCGAGATTGCTGAGCGATTCGGTGTCGCAATAGCGGCTTCCCAGAAGGTAGATGAGGACGTCGTCCGGCAGGTCCTCGACCGGGACCTCCCGCGCGTCCGGCGCATGGGCGTCCGGCTCGCCGGAGTCGGCGATCAGGAAATCCGCCTTGAGGTTCAACGGGCCCGCCGGGGCGAGCAGCCGCGTGACCCTGTTGCCGAAGACGTCGGTGTAGGACCGCGCGGGCGTGGGCGGGTCGAGACGCAGCTCCTGCGGGCCGAGCAGGTCGGCCTCCCGCGAGGGATGCACGCTCAGAAGGAAGAGCATGGGCGTCGGCACGGGACAGGAATAGGTGATGTCGAAGCCGCAACGGATTTTCATGGCTCACCGCTGGATGGGCCGGCGAGCCGGCGCTGGTCTCAGGCCTTGCACAAACCGCGCAAGTCGGTCGCGGGATAGCGCGCGGCGGCGGCATGCGGTTCCCTAGCGGACCCGATGGGCCGCGTTTTCAGCGAAGGCCGGCGATGGTGAGGTTTGCAGCTCGCGCCAAGCTTTGACGGGACCTGCACAAGGAACGGTCATCTAGTGCGAATTAGCACCGGACCAGGGAGATTTATCGCATAGCGGGCTTGCATTTTCCGCAGGGCCGGCACAAAAAGCATCAACAATAAAAAAGACCGCCCGAAGGCGGTCCAAGTCTAGGGAGGAAACGCCCAAGAAGGGCACGCGGCGCCAAAGCGCCGCAAGACGAAAGATACGCTGCTTCGACGCAGAAGCAAGCCACCCATGCCCGACTTTCTCGAAACGAACGCCGATGTCGCTTTTTTGCATCGGCGTTTTTTGCGCGCGCTCCGGCTCGCGGGCCGGTCGGGCCTCGGTCAGAGCGCCTTGGCGAGCACCACGAAGGCGAGGTCGGGGCGGCGCGGAAGGCCGATCCGCTCGTCGTTGTAGGGAAACGGGCGCCTGGCCCCGGTCGGCCGATAGCCCCGGCGCTCGTACCAGCCGATCAGGCTTTCCCGTTCCTCGATCACCGTCATCTCGACATGGCGTCCGCCATGTGCCCTGCAATGGGCTTCTCCCGCCTCGAGCAGCCGGCGGCCGAGGCCCGCGGCCTGGCGCCGCGGGTCGACGGTCAGCATGCCGAGCGACCACCGGCCTTCCGGCTCCGTCGGCGCCAGGCACACGCAGCCGAGGAGCGCCCCGGCCTCGCGCCACACGAGGATCGCGCTGCCGCCGTCCATCGTGGCGCGGAGCATCGCGGCGTCCGTGCGCTGGCCGCCGAGGAGGTCGGCCTCGTGGGTCCAGCCCCGGCGCGCCGTCTCCCCCCGGTAGGCGCCGTTGACGAGATCGGCGATCGCTTCGGCGTCGGAGGGCTCGGCGAGGGTGATCAAGGGCAGGCTCCCATCACAAAATCGACACCCGACTGTCGTCTCCACGCTGGACGGTCGGGCCGCCGCGCACCACAAAGGCGGAACTGCTGCCCCGGAGCGCCGACGACGTGCGGTTTTCGCTGTTCAACCTGATCCGCCAGAGTTTTGACGCCAACCGCGGCTGGCCGGAGCAGTGGCGTTCCCCCGAACCCAAGCCGTCCTACGATGCCGTCATCGTCGGCGCCGGCGGCCACGGGCTCGCCACGGCCTACTACATGGCGGCCGAGCATGGCATGACCAACATCGCCGTGGTCGAGAAGGGGTGGCTCGGGGGCGGCAACACCGGGCGCAATACCACCATCATCCGCTCCAACTATCTCTGGGAGGAGAGCGAGGCGCTCTACGACCATGCGATGGATCTCTGGCAGGACCTCAGCCACGTCCTCAACTACAACGTCATGTACTCGCCCCGCGGGGTGATGATGCTGGCCCACAACACCCACGACGTCCAGGTGTTCAAGCGGCACGTGCATGCCAACCGCCTCGCCGGCATCGACAACCAGTGGCTGAGCGCGAGCGAGGCCAAGGCTTTCTGCCCGATCCTCGACGTGTCGTCGTCCCTGCGCTACCCCGTGATCGGCGCGAGCCTGCAGCGCAAGGGCGGCGTCGCCCGCCACGACGCGGTCGCCTGGGGCTATGCGCGGGCCGCCTCCGCGCTCGGGGTCGACATCGTGCAGAAATGCGAGGTCACCGCGATCCGCCGTGACGCCTCGGGTGCCGTCTCGGGGATCGACACGACGCGCGGCCCCATCGCCACCCGGAAAGTCGGCGTAGTGGCGGCCGGCAACACCTCGACCGTGCTCGGCATGGCCGGCGTGCGCCTCCCCCTGGAGAGCTTCCCGCTGCAGGCGCTGGTGTCCGAACCCATCAAGCCCATCATGCCGTGCGTCGTGATGTCCAACACCGTGCACGCCTACATGTCGCAATCCGACAAGGGCGAGCTCGTGATCGGGGCCGGCACGGACGCCTACACGTCCTACAGCCAGACCGGCGGGCTGCACATCTCGACCCACACGTTGGACGCCATCTGCGACCTCTTCCCCGTGGTGCGGCGGCTGCGCATGCTGCGCAACTGGGGCGGCATCGTCGACGTCACGCCCGACAGATCGCCCATCATCGGCAAGACGCCCGTGCCCGGCCTCTACCTCAACTGCGGGTGGGGCACGGGCGGGTTCAAGGCGACCCCCGGCTCGGGCCACGTCTTCGCCCACCAGGTCGCGACCGGCGAGCCGCACCCCATCAACGCGCCGTTCTCGCTCGACCGCTTCGCGACCGGCCGCCTGATCGACGAAGCCGCCGCGGCCGCCGTCGCGCACTGAGGGTACCGCTCGCGATGCTGTTGATCCCGTGTCCGTATTGCGGTCCGCGCCCCGAACTCGAGTTTCGGCACGGGGGGGAGGCGCATGTCGTGCGCGACCCGAGCCTCCCCGCCGACGCCGACTGGGGCGCCTACCTCTACGCCCGCAGCAACACCCGCGGCGTGATGGCGGAGCGCTGGCGTCACGCCTCGGGATGCGGCCGGTTCTTCAACAGCCTGCGCGACACTGTCAGCGACACGATCCTGTGCAGCTACAAGGTCGGGGAACCCCGTCCCGCCCTGCCGCCCGGTGTCGAGGCCGCGACCGGGGACCAGCCGCCCCATGCGTCCGTGGCCGCGACGGAGGCGGTCCGATGAGCCAGCCCTTCCGCACCGCGGCCGGCGGCCGGGTCGACCGGCACGCCCCGCGGTCCTTCAGCTTCGACGGCCGCCCCTATGCGGGGCTCGCGGGCGACACGCTCGCCTCCGCGCTGCTCAGCCACGGCGTCCATTTCGTCGGTCGCTCGTTCAAGTACCATCGCCCGCGCGGGTTCCTGGCGGCCGGGTCGGAGGAGCCCAATGCGCTGGCGGCCGTCGATCGCGGCGGCGGCCGGCTCACCCCCAACCTGCGCATGACGCAGGTCGAGCTCTACGAAGGGCTCGTGGCGCGCAGCCAGAACGCCTGGCCGTCGCTGGCCTTCGATGTCGGCGCGGTCAACGGGCTTCTCGCGCCGATCTTCGCGGCGGGCTTCTACTACAAGACCTTCATGGGTCCGGCGGCCCTGAAAGCGAGCAAGCTCTGGCCCAGGCTCTTCGAGCCGGCGATCCGGCGGGCCGCGGGGCTCGGCGCCGCCTCGAGCGAGCCCGATCCCGACCGCTACGCGAACCGCTTCGCCCATTGCGACGTGCTCGTCGTCGGCGCGGGACCGGCCGGGCTCGCGGCGGCCCTGGCGGCGGGGGAGGACGGCGCCCGCGTGATCCTCTGCGACGAGGGCGCCGAGCTCGGCGGGTCGCTGCTCGCCGAGCCGCACGCGACCATCGAGGGCGACCCCGCCGCGGCGTGGCTCGGCAGGACGCTCGGCGAGCTTCGCGCCATGCCGAACGTCCGCCTGCTGCCGCGAACCCAGGCGTTCGGGTACTTCAACCACAACTTCGTGGCCCTCTGCGAAAGGCTGACCGACCATCGCCCCCCCGCCGAGGCGGCCGGTCCGCGTGAGCGCCTGTGGCAGGTTCGCGCGCGCGAGGTGGTGCTGGCGGCCGGCGCCCACGAGCGTCCGCTGGTGTTCGAGGGCAACGACCGTCCCGGCGTCATGCTGGCCGAGGCGGCGCGCATCTACCTCAACCGCTACGGGGTCCGGGTGGGCGGCCGCGCCCTCGTGGTCACGGCGCACGACGCCGCCTACCGCACCGCGCTCGACCTGCAGGCCGCCGGCGTGGCGATCCCGGCGGTCGTCGACCTGCGTGAACACGCCGACGGCCCGCTGGTCGAGGCCGTGCGGGCCGCCGGCATCCGGGTCATGGCGGGGGCGACCATCGTGGGAACGGCCGGCCATGGGCGCGTCACCCACGCGACGGTCGGCCAGGTGACCGGTCTTCACGTCAGCGACCTCCAGCGCATCGCCTGCGACGCCGTGCTGATGAGCGGCGGCTTCACGCCCTCGATCCACCTCTTCTCGCAGTCGCGGGGGACGATCGCCTTCGACGAGGCCCGCCAGCTCTTCCTGCCCGGCACGCCGGTGCAGCCGCAGCGCTCGGCCGGCGCCTGCAACGGCGTCTTCGGGCTCGCGGCCGCCCTCGCGGAGGGGTTTGCGGCAGGCCGCGCCGCGGCGGCCCGGGGCGAGGCGAAACCCGCGCGGCGCTTCGCGGTCGAAAACGAGGACCGGCACGGG
>CAXUMV010000308.1:0-4829 GCA_964252065.1 uncultured Lichenihabitans sp. | reverse complement strand
CGACGACCCCTCATCCGGCCTGTCGGCCACCTTCTCCCCGGAGGGGCGAAGGGCCTTGTCCGGCAGGCGGTCGCGCCACACGACAACGGCAGGCGAGGCGCGGCCGCGTCTCAGTTCACCTTGCGCGTGACCGCCGCCTCGACCGTGCCGTCGCCCCCATAGACGGTGCGGCTCTTGCCGTTCGGGCCGAAGAGCGGCCCGGCGCCGATCTTGATCGTTGCGCCGTCGGTGGCCTCGACCGCGGCCGACGTCGTGACGATCCCCCAGTTCTCGACCAGCAGGCCGTCGATCGTCAGCCAGGTGCCGGGGTGCTGGGCGATCAGGCCGTCGCCGCCGAACACCGAGATCCGCAGGCCGTTGAACGACATGTGATTGTTGGGCGCGTTGATGTCGACCCCGTTGACCGACGCCGTCGCGGCCGCGCCCGGCTCGGGATCGGCGCCTTGCGTGGTGAAGTTCTGGAACTGCCCGGTCGCCCCCGGCGCCTCGGACAGCAGCCCCGTGTCGCCCACGAGATCGCAATCGATGTTGACGGCGTGGATCTTGTTGGGAACACCGTCCTTGGTCTGCGTGAGATGGATGCAGATGCGGGGCGAGATGGCGAAGAAGTTCTCGATGTCCGGGTTGTCGACGCGCCCCAGCAGCAGCGCCGTGAGGTGGGTGCGCTTGTAGTGCTCGACTGGCACGTTGATGGCCCCGAACGGCCAGAAATGGATGTCCTTGATGCGCGACACGTCGGCGCTCAGGCGGCTCTCGATGCCGATCAGGAAGGGCGACCCCCTGACGTCGTCGAGCGTGAAGCGCCCGTTGGCGTGGACGGCGCGCGTGGGGTTCAGCGTCATCACGTGGCGCAGCAGCGTGTCGTCCTGGGCGAGCACGAAGTCGAAACCGTTGTCGGCGGGCGCCCAGGGGCCGGACTTCACGTAAGGGGGCTGGTTGCGGTAGGTGCAGATGTTCTGGATCACGGCGCCCGACACGGCGACCTGCGGCCTGTCGTTGGTGACCAGGACCCCGATCCCCGGATGGTCGAAGTAGAGCCACGAGCCCGGCCCGTTGGTGTTGGCATTGGCCGTCAGGGTCACGTAGGGCTGGCAGTAATCCCCGTCGATCGTGAGGTGGTGCTCGATCCTGAGGGGTCTGGTCGTCCGGCACATCGTGCGCCGGCCCGGGATCTTGAGCGAACCGCCGGTCGATTCGGCCCGATCGATCGCGTTCTGCAGCGCGGCGGTGTCGTCGCTGCCGTGGCCGGGCGTGCCGTCGCTGTCGCAGCGCGCCCCGAACATCTGGGGCGTCACCGGCGCGCCGACGGCTTCGGCTGCCTCCGGCGAGGCATCCTGCGCTGCGGCCCTTCCGGCCCCGGCCGCCAGGGCCAGGACGGCTGCGAGCAGCGCGGCAGCCCGCCTCGGCGCGCCCCTCACGTCTGGCCCGGCTTCAGCTTGTAGAAGATGTGGTGGCCGATCTTGTCCATCTTGGTCAACCGTGACGCCCAGAGCGGGCGGACGTAGTTGGCATGGTAATGTGTCGATCCTCCGACGTCCGACACATAGGCGGTGCCTTCTGTGACCTCATGGGCGACGCGCACCGCGGTCGACCAGGCGTCCCGGTCGCCGATGCGCAGGCCATGCCCCTCGCAGGCGAAGGAGAACTGGCAGGCGTTGCGGCGCTGCTGGTTCTGGAACACGACCCCGCATACCGAGCTCGGGTAGAGGCCGCTCGCGACCCGGTTGAGGATCACCTGGGCCACGGCGGCCTGGCCCTGCTCGGGCTCGCTGCGGGCTTCGAAATAGATCGCGGTCGCAAGGCACTGCTGCTCCCGGGCGGTCTTGGCGGCATCGATCAGGGTCGCGTAGTCGGGGCGGGCCGGCTCGATGCCGACCATCGTCCGGTCGCCCATCACGACCCCGTGCGGCCCGCGTGAGAACTTGGGCAGCGCGCCGATCTCGATGGGCGTGCTGTCGCCTGCCGCGGGGGTCGCGGAGGCGAGGCTCGCCGCGCGGGCGACCCCGGGGGTCGAGCCGTCCGCCATGTGGGGCGTCGTGGCGCCGGAGCGCTGCGTCGGGGAGGCGCCCGCCTGGCTCGGCAGGGTGGTCAGGGTCGTGCCGTCCGGCATGGGCTCGAAGTGGTCGACGCTTGCGGGGCCGGGGACGGGCCCGTCGGCCGCGACGAACGCCGTCGGCGAGACGGCCGGGCTGCCGTCCCCGAAGACCAGCCCGGTCTGCATGGCTCCCGTCAGCGAGCCCGGCGCCCGGAGCTTGGCTTCGAAGGTCGGCCTGAGGCCGACGGCCGGATCGCCCCGGTGGGTCCGGTCGACCGCCGGGAAGGCTGAGGCGTGCGGCTTGAGGCGCCCATTGGGCTCGCTCTCGTCGGTGCCGACCACGAACTCGTCCGGATCGCCGATCACCAGACGCGCTTGCTGCAGCACGGGGTCGGAAGCCGGCAGCGCGAAGCCGAAGCCGGCCGGCGCGATCGCCGGCACGAGGTCGAACGGCGCCTCGGGGGCGGCCAGCCGCATGGACCGGCTGGCATCCAGCCGCCCTTCCTGGCCCGCGTCGGCCGCAAAGGAGGTCACCATGGCGAGCGCCGTGCACCAGGGTGCGACGGTGGAAAGGGCCCAGGCCGTGCGCGGCTTGCGCCGCACCTTGATCCTGACCCCGATCCGTCCGTGCCCCATGCAACCCATCCCGCCGAGTCCGCGCCGCAGAAAGCGCAGCCGTACCCGCCAGGTCGGGGATGGTGGACGCACCCCTTACGCTCACGCGACAAGCACCGCCCGCGTATTTATCAAGCGGCAGGCTTGATGGACCCTTAATGGCCTCACGAGCCTTCGTGCGGCGGGGTGCCCAGGGCGGCCTGGGCGGCCGCCAGGCGCGCGATCGGCACCCGGTAGGGCGAGCAGGACACGTAGTCGAGCCCGACCGTCTCGCAGAACGCGATGGAGGCCGGGTCGCCGCCGTGCTCGCCGCAGATGCCGAGCTTGATGCCCGGCCGCGTGCGGCGCCCGCGCTCGGCCGCGAGCTCGACCAGCTGGCCCACGCCCTCCCGGTCGATGGTGACGAAGGGGTCGGCGGCCAGGATCTTCTTGTCCGTGTAGGAGCCGAGGAACGAGGCGGCATCGTCGCGGCTGATGCCGAGCGTCGTCTGGGTCAGGTCGTTGGTGCCGAAGGAGAAGAACTCCGCCGTTCCGGCGATCTCCCCGGCCAGCAGGGCCGCGCGCGGCAGCTCGATCATGGTGCCGACCTGGTAGGGGATCGTGACGCCGCTCTCCTGCGCGACCAGCTCGGCCATGGCGACGATGCGGGCCTTGGTGAGGTCGAGCTCCGCCCGCGTCATCACCAGCGGCACCATGACCTCGGCCGTGACGGGCTGGCCGGTCTTGCGCTGGGCCGCGACCGCGCCCTCGAAGATCGCGCGCGCCTGCATCTCGGCGATCTCGGGATAGGCGATCGCGATGCGCACCCCGCGGAAGCCGAGCATCGGGTTGAACTCGTGCAGCTCCTGCGCCCGGCGCCGCAGCGTCTCGACGCTGCGGCCCATCGCCTTGGCGACCTCCGCCATGTCGGCGTCCGTGTGGGGCAGGAACTCGTGCAGCGGGGGGTCGAGCAGGCGGATCGTGACCGGCAGGCCGGACATGATGGCGAACAGCGCGGCGAAGTCCTGGCGCTGCATGGGCAGCAGCTTGGCGAGGGCGGCCCGGCGGCCGGCCTCGTCGTCGGCCAGGATCATCTCGCGCACGGCGACGATGCGGTCCGCCTCGAAGAACATGTGCTCGGTCCGGCAGAGCCCGATGCCCTCGGCCCCGAAGCGCCGCGCGGCATCGGCGTCGTTGGGCGTCTCGGCGTTGGCGCGCACCTTCATGCGCCGCGTGCCGTCGGCCCAGGCCATGAGGGCGGCGAAATCGCCCGACAGCTCGGGCTCGGTCATGTCGACCGCGCCCACCAGCACCTGGCCCGTCGACCCGTCGATGGTGATGCGGTCGCCCTTCTTCAGGGTCACGCCGGCGGAGGTCACGGTCTGGGCCGCGTAGTCGACCCGGATCGAGCCCGCGCCCGAGACGCAGGGGCGCCCCATGCCGCGCGCCACCACGGCCGCGTGGCTGGTCATGCCGCCGCGCGTGGTCAGCACGCCGGTTGCGGCATGCATGCCGTGGATGTCCTCGGGCGAGGTCTCGACACGCACCAGGATCACGGCGCGCCCGGCGGTCTTCAGCGCCTCGGCCTCGTCCGAATCGAACACGATCTGGCCCTGGGCGGCGCCGGGGCTGGCCGGCAGGCCCGTCGCGAACACGGTGCGCACCGCCGTCGGGCTGATGGTCGGGTGGAGCAGCTGGTCGAGCGAGATGGGATCGATGCGCCGGATCGCGTCCTCGCGGCTGATCAGCCCCTCGTTCGCCATGTCGACCGCGATCTTGAGCGCGGCCTTGGTGGTGCGCTTGCCCGAGCGGGTCTGCAGCATCCAGAGTTTGCCGCGCTCGACGGTGAACTCCATGTCCTGCATGTCACGGTAGTGGGTCTCCAAAAGCTGGGTCGTGCGGAGGAAGTCGGCGAACACCGCCGGCATCGCGCTTTCCATGGACGGCCTGTCGGAGGCCGCCGCGATCCGGGCCTGCTCGGTGATGTTCTGCGGGGTGCGAATGCCGGCCACGACATCCTCGCCCTGGGCGTTGATCAGGAATTCGCCATAGAGCGCGTTGGCGCCCGTCGAGGGATCGCGGGTGAAGGCGACGCCGGTCGCCGAGGTCTCGCCCATGTTGCCGAACACCATGGCTTGCACCGTGACCGCGGTCCCCCATTCGGCCGGGATGGCGTTGAGGCGCCGGTAGGTGATGGCGC
>CAXUMV010000307.1:2358-4836 GCA_964252065.1 uncultured Lichenihabitans sp. | reverse complement strand
CCAGCAGCGTCGAGCCGTTGGCAAAGTCGATCACAACGCGCCCGGAGGCAGCATCATAGTGCACCGCCGTCGCCTTCGGGTTGTCGCGCTCGAACTTCAACCCTCGCGCTGTGGCAGCCTCGTAGTCCTCTTGCGTGAGATCGTCGTCAAAATCGTCAGCCATGGATCAGTCTCCACTCAGCGAGAAGGGCGTCCCGGTTGTCCCGCACAAGCCGCCGAGCGCGGCGGAGCTCTACTAGGGTCATGCCACGCTGCCGGATGACCTCGAGCGTCACGAGATCAATCTTGGCGAAGCCGTCTCCCATCACGTGCGGCTGCGCCCGGCAGCAGCCTGCATAGCTCGCCACGGCGCTGACGCGTCTTGCGACGACCAAAGGAGGCCGGTGTCCTCGCGGTCACGCCGGCCCCAGCCACCCCAGGATTGCGGCCGCGACCTCGTCGGGGTTTTCCTCGTACGGGGCGAGCGCCCCGGGAACGGCGAGGGTCGTGACACGGCCGGTCGCGGCGAGGGCATCCATCTCGGCGGCCGAGCGGGCCGGGGCGTTGCGGGGACGCAGCAGCAGGACGGGCGGCAGATCGCCGTCGAACAAGGCCAGGAACGCCGCCCGCGAGGTCACGGGATCGAGGCCGCCGCTCACGAAGGCGGCCGTTGCGAAGCGGGCGGCCGGACGGCGCGTCAGGGCCTGCTTGGCCGCGGTCAGGGCCGGCGTCACTTTCGCAGGGTCGGCGTAGACGTGTTCGCGCATCATCCAGCCGATCACCCGCCGGCTGACGTTGAGGCGGAACAGCGCGGGGCCGACCACCGGTGCCTCGAGCACGGTCCGCACCCGGCGGCACAGGGCCGGCCGCTCCCCTCGCGTCATGGTGGGCAGCGGTCCTCGCCAGGTCGGCGCGACCAGGATCAGGCGGGCGAACCGGCCAGGGTTTCGGAGCGCCGCCTGGACCATGAGGGTGGCGCCGTGTCCCGCCGCGATGCCCACCAGGCCTGCCTCGCCCTCGCTCTCGATACGATCGTCCAGGAACCGGTCCAGCAGGGCCGGGTCCGGTCTCCGGCCGGCCGGCAGCGGCGCCCCGAACCCCGGCCAGTCCGCCGTGGCGCAGCGCAGCCGCGCGCCGAGCCGGTCCGCGAGCGGCTGCATCTCGTCCCGGGTCGCGATGGCCGACAGGGCCGGCAGCAGCAGCGCGGCCGGTCTGACGTCGCCCGGCAGGAGCACGCTGTCGGCGGTGGCAGGCGGGGTCACGGGCGTTCTCCATGGCGCGGGCGGCGACGAGGACCGGAAGCGAGCGGCCAGGGTTTGCGCTGAACGCCAATCGGCTTGACAGTCCCGCGCCGGACATCGCACGACACCGCGCCTCCTGAAGAAGAACGCGGCCCGCCATGATCAGATCGTCCGTCGGCAAGATCAAGCTGATCAACGACGAGGTCTGCATCGTCACGCAGGTCGGCGAGGCGGGCTGCGCTCTCTACGGGCCCTACATCTCCCTCGAGCCCGGCGAGTACGAGGTGACGTTCCATGTCATGCCGCACGGCATGGCCGAGCACATCTGCTGCGTCGTCGACGTCCTGCGGCGCGGCAGGACGATCGTGGCCGAGAAGGATTTTTCGGCGACCGACCTCGCCCAGCGCGACGGCGAGGTGCGGGTGCGCTTCGAGGTGGTGCTGGAGGACACCTACGAGTTTCGCGTCACCTCCACGGGCCGCGGCGCCCTGACGATCCAGCACAACCGGCCGCTGCGCCGCCTGACGCGGACCGACGGGGCACAGGGCGACACCGAGGGCGGGCGGGAGAGCGGAGGCTAGCCGTTCGGCCCGTCAATTGATGCAGGCTCGCTCGTAGGCCAGCTGCGCACGCCGTGCCGAGACCGCGACCGGCGACAGGTTCACCACCGCCATCGGCGTCTGGCTGCTATACCGCGCGAAGCTGTTATATCGGTCCAGCCGCTCCTGCTGCTGGGCGAACAACTGAACGCAAAGCGCAGCGACCTTGAGCGTCGAAACCATGACAATTCCCCCGACCTGTTCCCGAAAGCGAACATCGTTGAGGGGCGGCTGTCCTGTATTGACCGTTCCGCACCCGCAACCAGGGGAGAGTTGCCAGTTGCATGCCGTAAGAAATGCGGCCGCATCTCATGACGCCTTGCGGTCTCCTGCTTGGTCATCGCGAGGCGTCGTGCGACGTGGCAGGCCACCATGCAACAGCCCGAGACATGGAATGCCACGCTGCACTTGCAAAGACGACGGGGCGTTCGAGGCCGGTCTTGGTCGATGCGGTCTGGTGTGACCACTCTCACGGCGGCATATGGCGCGGACGGCGGTGTTAAACCCGCAAGTGTAATCATCGAACATCCCGAGTTGACCTACCGAGATATTGCCGAGGACATCACCGCTCGAAGCGCGGGTGCGAGCGCCTCGTAAAAGTCAGTCCGTTATCATTCCCATCCAACGCGGAGAGGAGACTAAAAGGGAGCTTACGCTCG
>CAXUMV010000307.1:0-2348 GCA_964252065.1 uncultured Lichenihabitans sp. | reverse complement strand
ACGTCATTTACGAGCAAAACTAAGTACAGCCTCGAGGGCGCCAGGTCGTCGTTTATAAACACGTGTGTAAGGGTTCACGCCGGACATCGAGCGCGCAAGCCGAAACTCCTTTGACCCAAGGAACGTGAGACCGCTGAGCGCGCCCATCTCCGACACGATCGTTGGAAGATCATTGCGCACGTCCTTGTAATAGGAATCTTGGACCACAAGAACGGCCATCGCGCCCGGCTTCATAGCGGCCCGGACTCGATTTATCGAAGAGGAAAGCTTGTCGAAGTAGTCGAGGTGGGTTTTCAGATAGTACCCGCTTGAAGCCCTGGACGTATGCGACCTTACCGCCGTCAGGAACTTCGCGCAGGTCTCCCCCCATCGATAATTAGGCGTGATCTCATCGAGTGGCACCCTTGTCGAGCCTATCATCTGGCGCGACAGCTCACTTGTCGGAGTGTTGAGGAGTGGCGCAATCACCGCGAGCTCGATCCGTGTGGCGGCCGTGTAGTCGATCCGTGTGCAGTAGGGCGGCGAGGTCAGGACAAAATCGACACTCGCTTCGGGCAGTGCGAGCTTGGTGCTGTCAGCAAGGTGGATGTCGATCGCGCCCTGCTCACGTAGGTCAAGCGCTGGCTCCGATGATCCAGCGGCAAGGTGGCTTGACATCCCGTCAAGGCAGCCCTTGAACGCTTTGAGTATGGCGTCCCGCTCGATGCCGATCTGAGCCTCGCCCGTCTTGCGGCGACGCAGCCATGTCGGGTTTGACGATTGAAAACCTGAGACCAAAGACCGGCATGTAAGGAACAGCGCCACATAGAATGTGGCAGCTAGACTCGACATGCATTCAAAATGAGTCCCGTCGGAGCGGAGTGTCCAGGCCCCAAGAAGGTACTCGCGGACGCTTGCCTCAATGCAGCGAATGCTCTCTGCCGATTTGTTGTCGAACCATCCAAGCAATAAGTCGTCTTCGGCAACATTCGCGGTGGCCGTGGAGGCCTGCCAGATTACCTTATTGGCAAGGGGCTCAATGCTGTCGCCGTCAGCCGGTGGCAAGCAGCGGGCTCTCGACACAATAATCATGACAGGGTTGATGTCGCACCCGATCGCCCGAAATCCAAGCTTGGATGCAACCTGAGTCGTAGTACCACTGCCATTCCAAGGATCGAGCACCACCGCACTTGGATCCAATCCGGCAGAACCAATCAATGCGCTGGCGAATGACGATGGATACCCAGCATAGTAGGGGAAGAATGCGTTCCAGCCCGCGCGTGAACTACGGCTTTGCTTCGGGGATGGTATGGTTAAATTCTCAAACAAATGCATCGGCCCCAGCCGGCCCAATTAGACTGGAGCCGTTCATGGCAGAAATCTTAGCTCGTTGCTTGCCGGCATGGAACGGCGTTGTCAGTGCAAGCGAAATCGATATGACTGGGCTCGCCGCCCAGCCATATCGTTGGTCGCATCACGCCGCGATGGCGGGATCTTCGATTGCAGCGTCGTCGTCGGCCGGCGCGGTCTTTGCCTGAAGCTGATCCCACGTCCCAAGGTACTGATGTGCCTTTCTACGAATGGCCTGCCGGCTCTCGTAGCCGCCACCGATGAAGGTCAGCGTCATCTTCCCGCGAACCTCCTTCTCCCGCATAACATCGGACCAGAACTCGGCGTTGCGGCTCCAATCGAGTTCACCCAGCTTCCTGCCCATGGCCGCGATGTCCTCAACATCAAGGGTGGCATCAAGATCGTAGAAAATTGCTCCCAATGCCCCCCAGCCGGGACCTGTCAGGTGGATGCTATTTTTGGTGTCGGCGAAGCGTGCGCTGCCCATCACCTCCGCCATGCCGGTCAGGAAACGATCCGCTCTCGTGACGAACTCACCGAGGCTATCCTCTGAAAGGCGACGCTGCCCATCAGCCTTATCAACATTCGTTTTAGCCTCCGCGAATGCATCGCCTTCCGCCCCACCGCGTACGAACCGGACGAGGTGCTGCAATACCACCAGCGCCGTGGACTTCGCGCCAAGCGAGGCTGACTTCGTCTCCATGCCGCCGTTCGACTTTATAACGGCACGGTCCGCGAGGCGCCGCGTGGCCTCGACATAGATGTCGCTCGAGTCGTAGTTCATGGCCATGGTGGGGCTAATCGAGGTCTGCTTGAAGTTGAAGTCAGCGAAGAGCTGCCTCAACTCCTTGACATCTAGTGGCTTGTCCTCCTGCCGCGGCGCGAAGATCACAAGCGGCAGGGTGAACTGGTCGATCAGATCATTGAGGGTATTTCGCTCGTCGGCGCTCAAGGCCTCATCATTTGCAAGCTCAACTAGCTCGATGACACCGGAAACGCGAGCAAGGCCGTCAAGGACG
>CAXUMV010000306.1:3436-4865 GCA_964252065.1 uncultured Lichenihabitans sp. | reverse complement strand
TCAACCTGTCCCGCTCGGTCGCGGTGGACATGGAAAGCGGCACGGTCGCGGCCCAGGGCTACCGGCTGCGCGTGCCCTACGGGACGCTGCTCTGCGTGTCCGACAAGCCCCTGCACGGCGAGATCAAGCTCCCCGGCGCCGCCAACGCCTTCTACGAGCGCGCGGTCTCCGAGCACCTCCTGATCGGCCTCGCGGCGCTCGACATCCTGCGCAGCGACCGCTCGGGCCTGCATTCGCGCAAGCTCCGCTCCTTCGACGAGCCGCCGTTCCGGTAGGGTGCGCATGCCGTCGCGAAGAGCCCCTTCGCCCCTCCGGGGAGAAGGTCCGCGACAGCGGGGATGAGGGGTGGTGCCGGGCCCCGCGAGGCCCCCTCATCCGTCCTTCGGACACCTTCTCCCCGAAGGGGCGAAGGGCCTTGTCCGGCACGGGGGTCGGCGCGGGATCACGCGAGCGCTGTGAGAAGGACCTCGGCCGCGTCCTGCGGGGCGAGGGGCCGAAAATCCGGCAGCTGGTGGCGGCCGAACGTCATCTGCCGGCGGGCATAGGCGCGCGTGTCGCGGGTCGCCGCCGCCACGGCCTCGGCGCGGGTGAGCGTGCCGGCGAGATGCGCCAGCAGCGGCCGCACCCCGAGCGCCCGCATCACGGGCAGCGCGCCGTCGAGCCGCCGCCCCGCCAACCGGCCGGCCTCCTCCAGCGCGCCCGCGGCCATCATGGCGGCGAAGCGCGCCTCGATGCGCGCCCGCAGCGTGTCGCGCTCCGGGGTGAGGAACACCGCCACCGCAGCGGCCGGCGGCAGGACCGGGGCCGCCCGTTCGGCCTGGAAGGCCGTGATCGACCGGCCGCTCGCCTCCCAGACCTCGAGCGCACGGAGCAGGCGCTGCGGGTCGCTCGGCCGCAGCCGGGCCGCCGCCGCGGGGTCGAGGGCGGCAAGGCGCGCGTGGAGGGCGGCCGGCGCCAGGCCGTCCGCCGCGGCCCGGACGCGCGCCCGCACCGCCTCCGGCACCGCCGGCATCGCCGACAGCCCCCCGGTCAGCGCCTTGAAGTAGAGGCCCGTGCCCCCGACCACGATCGGGATTTGCCCGGCCGCCCGGGCCTGCGCCAGCGCGACGGCCACCTCCGCCAGCCACCGCCCCACCGAAAACGCCACCGCGCCGTCCACATGGCCGAACAGCCGGTGGGGCGCAGAGGCCCGCTCGTCCGCCGCGGGCTGGGCGGACAGGATCGGAAGATCGGCATAGACCTGCATCGAGTCGGCGTTGATCACGAGGCCGCCGAGCCGGGTCGCCAGCGCCAGCGCCAGGGCCGACTTGCCGCTGGCCGTGGGGCCTGCGATGAGGAGCGCGCGCGCGCTTCCTCCCGCCATCGTCGACATCCCCGCCATGCCAGCGTCCGAACCCTTCGTCGTCACCATCGTGGCCCCTCCGGGCAC
>CAXUMV010000306.1:0-3426 GCA_964252065.1 uncultured Lichenihabitans sp. | reverse complement strand
GTCCGCGCGCCCGAGTCGCCGCTGGAGTCGGCCTACGTCGACTTCGTGCGCGGCCTCTGGCAGGCGCGCTTCGGCTCCGTCCGGCTCGCGGAGGCCCGCGCGCTGCTCCCCGGGGCCTCGGCGCCGGTCTGGCTCGCCGATCAGGAGGCCGCCGACCTTTTCGGGTCCGGCGAGGGCGCGCCGCGGCCGGCGCTCGAGGCCTGGGGCCACGCGCTCCGCCTCGACGTCTTCGTGCAGCCCGCGGCGGACCGGCGCAAGCGCCTTCTGCTGGCCGACATGGACTCGACCCTGATCGGGCAGGAGTGCATCGACGAGCTCGCCGACTTCGTTGGATTGAAGCCGCAGGTCGCCGCCATCACCGAGCGGGCCATGCGGGGCGAGATCGCCTTCGAGCCTGCCCTGCGGGCGCGCGTGGCGCTGCTGGCCGGGCTGCCGGCGGCTACGGTCGAGACCGTCCTCGCCGAACGGATCACCCTCACGCCGGGCGCCAAGAGCCTGGTCGCCACCATGCGGGCGCACGGCGCCTTCTGCGCGCTGGTGTCGGGCGGCTTCACGGTGTTCACGGAGGCCGTCGCCCGGACGCTCGGCATGGACGAGGACCGGGGCAACGTCCTGCTGGTCGAGGCGGGCGTCTTCACCGGGGCCGTCGCGGAGCCGATCCTGGGCCGCGCGGCCAAATACGACACGCTGCGGGAGCTCGCCGGGCGCCTCGGCCTGCGGGCCTCCCAGACGATGGCCGTGGGCGATGGAGCCAACGATCTCGCCATGCTGGAGGCGGCCGGGTTCGGGGTCGCGTTCCGGGCCAAGCCGACCGTCGCGGCCGCCGCCGCCGCGCGGGTCGACTACGGGGACCTGACGGCACTGCTCTATGCGCAGGGCTACCCGGCCACAGACATCGTGGCCTAGCGCCCGCCCCATGGTGCAACCCTCGCCTCCGGCCGCCGTGCCGGTCTGGCCCGTCGCGGTCCTGCTGGTCGCCATGGCGGGCTTCCAGTCCGGCGGCGTGCTGAGCAAGACGCTGTTCCCGCTGGTCGGGGCCCTGGGGACCGTGACGCTGCGGACGGGCTTCGCCGCCCTGATGCTGCTGGCTGTCGTGCGCCCCTGGCGCGCCGCGCCCATCGGGCGTCCCGCGGTCGCGGCCGTCCTCATCTACGGCCTTGCCATCGCCGGGGTGAACAGCCTGCTTCTGCTGGCGATCCGGACCCTCCCGATCGGGGTCGGGGTCGCGATCCTGTTCCTCGGCCCGCTCGGGACCGCGCTGGCCCATTCGCGGCGTCCGCTCGATGCCATGTGGGCGCTGGTGGCCGCGGGGGGCGTCGCGGCGCTGCTGCCGCTCGATGCCGCCGCGGCCCCGCTCGACCCCGCCGGGCTCGGCTATGCCTTCGGCGGCGCCCTCTGCTGGGCGGGCTATATCGTGGCCGGCCGGCGCGTCAGCCGGCTCGTGCCCGGGGGCGCGGCCGCGGCGCTCGGGATGACGGTCGCGGGCCTGGTCCTCCTGCCGGCCGGCATCGCCGAGGCGGGATGGGAGCTCGTCTCCCCCGCGGTGCTCCCGCTTGCGATCCTGACGGCGCTGGTGGCCAACGCCATCCCGTTCCGCCTCGAGATGATGGCGCTCCGGCGGCTGCCGCCGCGCGTGTTCGGCGTGCTGATGAGCCTCGAACCCGTCCTCGGGGCCCTGTTCGCCTGGGCGGTCCTAGGCGAGCGGCTGACCGGCCGGCAGGGCGCGGCCATCGCCTTCATCATCGTCGCCTCGGCCGGCGCGACCCTGACCGCGGCCGGCAGGGCCACGCCGTAGACCGCTCGAAGCGCCTCAAGACACCAGGATGCGGCGCTTCTTGAGGATCCGCATGACCGTCACCCAGAGCAGCGCCACCCCGATCGTGCCGATCAGGACAGCTCTCTCCGGGCCGTTCGCCTGCCCGGCAGGCTCGCTCAGCTTCTCGTAGAGCTCGGCCAGGGCGAGGCCGATCACCGTGACGCCGATGTTGGTGTACTCGACGATGAACACGCGGCTGATCTTGAACGGCTGCGCCCGCATGACCGCGGGCAGGCGCGTGAGGTCGGGAAGCCAGCGCGGTACCCGGGCGCAGTAGGCCGCGTAGGCGGGCCCGAAGATCCGGTGCAGGTAATCCTCCTCCGCCGCGATGATCGAGCGGTAGATGAGCGCGAAGACGCCCGTGCCGAGGCCGATCACGACGATGTTGCCGTGCATCAGGAAGATGCCGGACACGATCATCACGTTGCCCGTGTAGAGCGGATTGCGGCAGAGCGAGAAGACGCCCGAGGTGAACAGCGCGTCGGCCTGGATGGTCTTCTTCTCCCCCGAGCGCGCGATGTAGCGCTGCCCGATGACGAGGCCGCGCAAGGCCAGCCCCGCCACGGCCACGATCACCGCGAGCACGTCCTTGGCGTCTTCGGCCGTCCGGCTGCCGAACGTCTCCGAGGGCGGGATCGCGATCGCGAAGGCGGCCGCGATCAGGATCGGAAACGCCCAGTCCCGGTTCCGAAAGAAGAAGTGGCCGACGGCGACGGACGGGTTTTGCATGGGGAGACCTGGGGTTCGAACCGCCCTTATACGCTTTTGCGACGCGTTGGTCTGATTTGTCGTCGCGAGGCGCGTCAGCGCCGTGGCGATCGCGGCCACGGTGAGGAAGTCCCGACCATGGATCGCTTCGCTGCGCGCGCGAGGACGACGCGGGCCATCATACACCGTACTGCGGTCATCGGGCGGGCGTCGTCGCGGCGAGCAACGCCTCGGCGGCCGCGAGCCCGGTGCGGTAGGCCCCGTGCGCGGTCGAGAAATCGTGGATCGAGCAGGCTTCGCCGGCGAAGAACAGCCGGTCCCCGACCGGGGCCGCCCAGCGCGCCCGCTCGTCGGCCCGGCCGGGACGGGCATGCGAATAGGCGCCGCGTGCAAAAGGGTCGGCGCGCCAGGCCGTGGTGGCCACCGGCGACAGGACGCCCCGGATCGCCGACCCGAACAGGCCTGCGAGTTCCTCGACCGCGAACGCCGCAAAGCCCGCCGGCCCCTCGCCTTCGAGCGCCGCCGCGCACGCGCCGCCGAAGAAGCCTTCGACCACCGGACGGCCGAACGGGCGGAGGTGATAGCTGCCCGTCCCGACCCGGTCAGTGCGGCCGAACACATGGCCCTCCCCGGGCAGGGCCGCCGGGTCGGAGACGGCCAGGAAGGCCTTGTTGGCGAGCCCCAACGGCAGTCCCTCGGCGGCTTCGAGCTTCTGCGGCAGCTCCGGGCTGAACCGCAGGCCGCCGGCGAGCAGCACCGTGGGGGGCACCGTGACGATGGCGTGGCTCGCCTCGAGCATCCCGTCCGGGCCGGTGAGCCGCAGCCGCGGCCCTCCGTGGTCGAGGCGCAGGACCGGCCAGCCGAGCCGCACCGGCACCTCCGCCCCATAGGCCGCGACCGCC
>CAXUMV010000305.1:2268-4886 GCA_964252065.1 uncultured Lichenihabitans sp. | reverse complement strand
CACGTCGAGGGCGGCGAGGGCGCCGGTCGTGAGCGCCGTGCCGAGCGACATGGCGAGCACGGTGAGGACGCCGGCCGCAAAGAGGCCCTGCGCGAGCGCGAAGACCAGCACCAGGATGGCGCCCGAGCACGGCCGCGCGCCGGCCGCGACGACCGTCAGGGCGGCCTCGCGCCAGGAGAAATCCGCGCCGAGCGTCGCGGGATCAGGGCCATGGACATGGCCGCAGGCCGCCCCGTGTCCCGCATCGGCCACGAAGCCCACGGGCCCCTCGCAGCCGCAGGCGAGCGCGCCCCGCGCGGACCGCGGTGGTTCGGCGAGCGCCGAGAAGGCGGCGGAGCCGGTGGCGAGCGCCATCGCGGGCGGGCGCGGGAAGGCGAGACCGAAGGCGCGGGGGCGGCGCAGCCGCAGGGCGGCCCGGAGCCGCCGGGCCTTGCGCCAGAGCAGCCAGGCGCCGAAGAGCGTGAGGCCGGCGTAGCTCAGCATCTCGACGAGGCTCGCGGCGTCCTTCATGCGCGAGGCGGTGACGTTCAGGATCGCGGCCAGCACGCCCACGAGCAGGACGGCGACCAGCCCCTGCAGCAGGGCGGCCAGCAGGGTCAGCACCATGCCGCGCCGGAGCGCTCGCTCGTTGGCGAAGAGATAGGCGGCCATCACGGCCTTGCCGTGGCCGGGCCCGGCGGCATGGAAGACCCCGTACGCGAAGCCGAGGCCGGCCAGCCACCAGAGCGCCGGTCCGCCGGCCTCGGCGCCCCGCACGGCCGCCGACAGCTGCCGCTCGAACACCGCCTGCTGCCCGAGCAGCCAGCCCGTGATCCCGCCAGCCTGGCCGCCGCCCTCGGAGATGCCGACCCCGAAAGGATTGTGGGCCTGCGCGAGGGCGGGCTGGGCCAGCAGCAGCAGCAGAACAGCCCCAAGGAACGCCGCCGCCGCGCCCCGCTTCACGGGCAGGCCACCACGATCCGGCTCGCGAGCTTGATCCCGAAGTCGAGGCCGGGCGACATGTTGGTGAAGAAGGCCTCGCTCAGCTTCTGGCTGTCGCCCCCCTCGAGCGGCTGGGGCTTGACGACGGTGGTCGAGCAGCCGCCCGGTGCGTTGCCGAGCTGGATGGGATCCTTGTCGTCGAACGCGAAGGAGACGAAGTAGGTGGGATCGTAGACCTGCAGCGTGAAGGCGCGGGTGGCCGCCGCGGGGGTCTTGAGCGGCAGGGTGAAGCGCAGCGTCACGAGCTTGTCGGGCGTCTCCTGCAGAGCGTAGTCGACGGGGGCGTCGAACTCGAGGGTCTTGCCGGCCGCCTTGGCGATCGTGAAGTAGCCGAACTCGGCCAGGGACTCGACATTGGTCTTTGCCAGGGGCGCGAGCTGTTCTTCGGTCAGGATTTGGTCCGCCGGCCCGAGGCCCTGGATCGCGAAGGACGAGTACATGTCGTCGAACGTCCAGGCCGAGCGGATGCCGGACACCTTGCCGTCCGGGGTGAACAGCACCGTCTCCCTGGCGACCACGAAGACATGCGGATGGGCGCGGGCAGCCCCGCCGGCCGCCAGGATGGCGAGGATCGCCGCCAGTCCGGTGCCGGCCCGTTTCGCTCCGATCCTCACCCGTGCTGCTCCCCGTCCGTTCGGCCCGTCGGCGCCGGTCAGCTTTGCCCGGCCAGGCTTGCCCGGAGGCGTTCGGCTTGGCGGCAGACCGCGGCGTTTTTCAGGCGCCGCGGGTCTCGGCCGCGGCGAAGCGCCAGACGCTCGTCGTCTTGCTGTCGGCATCCTCGAGCGAGCGGAGCACCGGCACCTGGTAGGTCGCCACGATCTCGAGGCGGTCGCGGGCGAGGTAGCTGCGCCCGGGATCGCCGATCAGCACGGCCGCGCCGCGCCTGGCGAGCCCCTCGAGCCAAGGGGTGGCGGCGGCCGCCATGTCCCGCTCATAGGAGATGTCCCCGGCGAGCACGACGTCCCAGCCCTCGTCCGTGCCGATGGGGTCCCCCACCGCGATGGCGAGCTCCACGCCATTGGCGGCCGCGTTCAGCCTCATGGCGTCCGCCGCGAAGGCATCGATGTCGCAGGCCGCCACGCAGGCCGCCCCCGCCCGCGCGGCCGCGATGCCGCAGAGGCCCGAGCCGGCCGCGAAATCGAGCACCGACCGGCCGGCGACGAGCGCGGGGTTGTCGAGCAGGTGGCGGGCGATCGCCTGCCCGCCCGCCCAGGCGAAGGCCCAGAAGGGCGGCGGCAGGCCGATGGCGCCGAGCTCGTCCTCGGTCTTCTGCCACAGCGCGGTGGCCTCGTCCGCCACGTGGAGCCGAAGCTCGGGCGCGTGCGGGACCGGCAGGAGGCGCGTGTGCCGGAGGATGAAGTCGCCGCGCGCGGCGGGGCTGTCGAGGGCCATGACACGGGAGGCTAGCAGGATGGGCGCCGGTTGACATCCGCCGCAACCCTGACCGGCCGGGCCGCCTTATCGCATGCGGACCGCGGACAGCAGGCCCGCATGCGGGTCGCCCGGATTGGTCCGGTCGAACACGGCGAAGCCCGCGTCCGTAAGCGGACCGATCAGGTCGGCCTGCGTTTCCAGCAACTGCAATGTGCCGGCACCGACGGTGCCGAGCCCCGCAATCGCGATCTTCAAGGCTGGTT
>CAXUMV010000305.1:437-2258 GCA_964252065.1 uncultured Lichenihabitans sp. | reverse complement strand
ACTCGATCACCATGGCGGTGATCGACGGCAGGAGGCCGCGCTCCTGGAGGGCGTCGAAGATCGGGAACTCGGAGCCTTCGCAGTCCATCTTGACGACCAGATCCAGCCCCTCGGCGGCCGCCCGCCGCGCGAAAGGGGCGACGATGTCGGCCGCGTTGCGCAAGGCGATCGAGCCCGGCGGCCCGCCCGGCGTGCCGCGCACCGACACCCCGATCGTGCCGGCCCCGCCGAGGCCGACCTCCATGGTCCGGTCCCGGTCGCTCAGCCCGAACGGGTAGGCGGTGATCTTCGGCGCGAGTTCCGGGTTCAGGGCGAAGTTGCGCTGGGCCCGCTCGCGCGGCGCGGCGAAGGGCTCGAAGGCGTGGACCTCGCGCACCTGGGGCTTGCCGGCCAGGAACAGCGACGCGAGCCCGACGTTCATTCCGATGTCGAGCGCCAGCATGTCGCGTCCGGTCACCAGATTGTAGGCGTTGCCCACGAAGATCTCGCCCATGAGCTGCAGGTCCTCGGCGTGCTCGACCGCAAACCGGATGTCCCCGTAGGAGGCGACGATCGCCTCCCCGCTCACCTCGAACCGGAACCCGCTGGCGTGGAAGCCCTTGAGCGCGGTGAAGTGCGTCGTGAGGAAGCTGTTCGTCGAGACGGCGCCGGCGGGGAGGATCGGCGAGAAGTCGAAATCCGCCGGCACGGAGGGGCGGAGCGGCCGTTCGCAGCGGATCGACAGCGGCGCCCATCCGGTCGCAAAGGCGCGAAACTCGACGACGTCCTCACGGTCCATGTCGAAGGGGAGGCCGATCGGCTGGTTTCCGGCCGACAGCTCGCTCCTGCGATATCGCCGCGCGGCCAGGATATGGCCATCCCGGGTGGCGACCTCGAGGCGGCAGCAGACGGGATCGAACAGCACGGGATGGCGAAGCCGCACGTCGAACTCGACGGTGTAGCGCCCCGGCGCGAGCCTCGCATAGGGGCCATAGAGGACGCAGCCCCACTGGCCGGTCCGCGTGACCACGCGATCCTCGCCGTCGACGCGGACAAGCCGACCAAGGCCCTGATGGATCAAAACCCCTCCTTTGGGCATGCCGGTGGCGTTTCAACCAGAACGCCGACGGCATCCCGCCGGTCAACCGTCGCGGCGTGACCGCGGCCGCCTGTTGCATTCCTGCACCGACAGGCGGCCGTCCCTCTTCAAACCCGGCCGGGGCTTTCCCACATCGGGGATAAGCCGGCGTCCCATCGAGGAGCCGGCACTTGGCGGCCGTCCGTGTTGCTTCGGGACGCGGAGGCCCAGGAGGCAGAGACCCATGAATTTCGAGAAGTTTACGGAAAGGGCGCGCGGCTTCGTCCAGTCGGCGCAGGCCTTGGCGCTGCGCGAGGGCCACCAGCAGTTCACGCCCGAACACGTGCTCAAGGTGCTGCTCGACGACGGCGAGGGGCTCGCGGCCGGGCTCATCGACAAGGCGGGCGGGCGCTCGCGCGACGCGCTGCGCCAGACCGAGCTCGCGCTGGCCAAGCTGCCCAAGGTGCAGGGCTCGGGCGCCGGCCAGGTCTATCTCGGCCAGGCGACCGCCCGCGTCTTCGATCAGGCGGAGAAGATCGCCCAGAAGGCCGGCGACAGCTTCGTCACCGTCGAGCGGCTGCTGCTCGCCCTCGCCATGGAGAAGGGCACCGACGCTGCGCGCGTCCTCGGCGAGGTCGGCGTTACCCCGCAGACGCTGAACACCGCCATCGAGGACCTCCGCAAGGGCCGCAAGGCCGACAGCGCCTCGGCCGAGAACCAGTATGACGCTCTCAAGAAATACGCCCGCGACCTGACCGAGGCCG
>CAXUMV010000305.1:0-427 GCA_964252065.1 uncultured Lichenihabitans sp. | reverse complement strand
GTGCTGTCGCGCCGTACCAAGAACAATCCCGTGCTGATCGGCGAGCCGGGGGTCGGCAAGACCGCCATCGTCGAAGGGCTCGCACTGCGCATCGTCAACGGCGACGTGCCCGAAAGCCTGGCCGACAAGAAGCTGCTCGCCCTCGACATGGGCTCGTTGATCGCGGGGGCGAAGTACCGCGGCGAGTTCGAGGAACGCCTCAAGGGCGTGCTCGGCGAGGTGACGGCGGCCGAGGGCGGCATCATCCTGTTCATCGACGAGATGCACACCATCGTGGGCGCCGGCAAGGCCGACGGGGCGATGGACGCGAGCAACCTCCTGAAGCCTGCGCTGGCGCGCGGGGAGCTGCACTGCATCGGGGCGACGACGCTCGACGAGTACCGCAAGCACGTCGAGAAGGACGCCGCGCTGGCGCGGCGCTTCCAGC
>CAXUMV010000304.1:0-4886 GCA_964252065.1 uncultured Lichenihabitans sp. | reverse complement strand
TGTTCCCTCCCGCGCCGCGCACCTTCGCCTCGCAGCTCGTCATCGGCACGCCCTATCTCGGCGATCCGCAGATCGACAAGCTGAAGAAGGTCTTTGCCGACCCGCGCGTCGCCGAGTACCTCAAGGCGACCGAGGACCCGCAGGTCCAGGGCGTGCTGACGCCGGTCTCGACCGACTGATGCCGGACGTCAGTGCCGTCTTCGCGAGCGCGGCGACGCGATCCATCTCCGGGCCTCCCCACCGGTGCCTGGATCGCCACAGCGCTTCGCGCCTCGCGATGACGGCCCCGGGAGAACAGAGTGCGATCCGGGACCGCGCCGGATCCGCTCGAGGGGTGCGTCCTATCCTGCGATGAGCTCCCGGATGCGCGTCGCCAGCACCGCCATGTCGAACGGCTTGGTCATCACGTGCATGCCGCGGTCGAGATGGCCGTGGCTGAGGACCGCGTTCTCCGCGTAGCCCGTGATGAACAGCACCTTGAGCTCGGGGCGGAGGCTGCGCGCGGCGTCCGCGACCTGCCGGCCGTTCATGCCGCCGGGCAGGCCCACGTCGGTCACGAGCAGGTCGATGCGGGTGTCGGACTGCAGGTGCTTCAGCCCCGCCGCACGGTCGGCTCGTCGTCGACCACGAGCACCGTCTCGCCCTGCTCGGCCCGCGGCGCCTCGGAGGTCGCCGCGTCGCCGGCCGCCGCGCCCTCGCCGCCGTCGTGCCGCGGCAGGTAGATGCACAGCATGGCGCCCTGGCCGACCTCCGAGTAGATGCGGACCTGCCCGCCCGACTGTTGCACGAAGCCGTAGATCATCGACAAGCCAAGGCCGGTGCCCATTCCGATCGGCTTGGTGGTGAAGAACGGGTCGAACGCCCGGCGGATCACCTCTGGTGTCATACCGGTCCCGGTGTCGCTGACGCACACCGACACGTACTGCCCCGGAGGCAGGTCGCGTTCGCGCGCCGCGCGCTGATCCAGCCAGCGGTTGCCGGTTTCGATGGTCAGCCGCCCGCCGTCCGGCATGGCGTCGCGGGCGTTGATGCACAGGTTCAGCAGGGCGTTCTCGAGCTGGTTCGGGTCGACCAGGGCATGCCAGAGGCCGACCATGTTGACCGTCTCGACCGTGATCTCCGGCCCGACGGTGCGGCGGATCAGGTCGGCCATGTCGACGACCAGCTTGGCGATGTCGGTCGGCTGGGGCGCGAGGGTCTGCCGGCGCGAAAAGGCGAGCAGGCGATGGGTCAGGGCGGCGGCGCGCCGGGAGGCTCCCTGGGCGGCGACGATGTAGCGGTCGAGGTCGCCCAGCCGGCCCTGGGCGACGCGCGCCTGCAGCATCTCGATGCTGCCCGCGATGCCGGTCAGGAGGTTGTTGAAGTCGTGCGCGAGCCCGCCGGTGAGCTGGCCGACGGCCTCCATCTTCTGGGACTGGCGCAGGGCCTCCTGTGCCGCGAGGAGGTCGGCCGCCGACGCCGTCTCCTGGGTGATGTCCCGGCCGACCGTGTAGAAGATGTTGGCGCCGGGCGCGGCCTCGGGCACGGCCGACCACGCGAACGCGACCGGCGATCCGTCGGCCTTGAGCAGCCGCACGTGGAACTGATGGACGGGTTCGCCGGTCCGAAGCGCGGCGACGACGGCCCCGGTCGCCGCGAGATCGTCAGGATGGATGATCTCCGCGAACGGCATGCTCAGGAGCTCGTCGTCCGTGCGGCCGAGCTGACGCGACCAGGCCGGGTTGATGGATTTCAGGAAGCCCTCGAAGGTGGCGACCGCGAACAGATCCCGGCTCATCTCGAAGATGCGGTCGCGCTCGCGCTCGGCCGTCGCGAGCTGGCGGCGTTCGAGGCGCACGCGGTCGGTCGTCTCGGTGCAGGGGCAGAACAGGCCGACGACGGCGCCGCCGTCGTCGCGGACCGGGGTGTACGAGAAGGCGAAATGGGCCTCCTCCGGACCCTCGCGGCGATCGAGCGTCAGGCGGATGTCGTCCATGTGGATCGGCTCGCCGGCGAACACGCGCTCGAACAGCGGCGTCAGCTCGGCCTCGACCTCGGGCCACACGGCCATGAACGGGTGTCCGAGCGCCGCGGGATGCTTGCGGCCGAGGAGGGGCGCATAAGCATCGTTGTAGATCAGCCGCCGGTCCGGCCCCCAGGCCGCGAACATGGGCTGCTGCGCCCCGAGCATCACCCCCACCAGCGTCCGAAGCGCATGGGGCCAGGCGTCCGGCGAGCCGAGCGGGCTCGCCTCCCAGTCATGGGCGCGGATCAGCGCACCCATCTCTCCGCCGCCGACCAGAAAGGGATGGCGGGACGCCCGGTCATCCACGCCGACGACCCTCGCGCCCGGCCACGACGGTGCGGATCTTGGCAGCGGGCGGCAGGTTCATGGTCTTCATCCGGCGCATCGCTCTGGAGATAGGCGCCCGCACCAAACGTCAACGTGCGGACACCGGACCCACGCGTCCCGGCCGGTGGCATGGTAAGCGGGATGAGAAGGCCGGCCGAGCTCCGGCTGGGGCGCCTGGATTCGAACCAGGGGATGGCGGAATCAAAATCCGCTGCCTTACCACTTGGCTACGCCCCAAAGCGGCTCGCGGCGGGAACTTAGAGGGCGGGGCCGGCTGCGGCAAGCCGCTCGAACGGGGTGACGGGAAGCGTGCGGCGTCCTATCTCAGGCCCATGCCCGAGCTTCCCGAGGTCGAGACCGTGCGCCGGGGCCTGGCCGACGCCATGACCGGCGCCGTGCTGTCCCGCGTCACGCTGCGGCGCCCCGACCTGCGCTTCCCGTTTCCGCAGGATTTCGCGGGGCGGCTGGCCGGCCGTCGCATCGAGGGCGTGGGACGCCGGGCCAAATACGTCATGGCCGCGCTCGAGGGCGACCTCGTGCTCGCCATGCATCTGGGCATGACGGGCTCCTTCCGGGTCGAGGCGCCGCGGGGACCGGCGGCCGTGCCCGGGCACACCTACTACGCCCGCAGCCAGGACAGCCGCCACGACCACGTGCTCTTCGAGCTCGATAACGGCATCGCGGTCACCTACAACGACCCCCGCCGCTTCGGCTTCATGACCCTGGTGCCGCGGGCCGAGCTGCACAGCCATCCCCTGTTCCGCGCCATCGGGACGGAGCCGCTGGACGAGGGCTTCGACGGCGCCGCCCTCAGCGCACTGCTGGCCGGCAAGGCGACCCCGCTGAAGGCCGCCCTGCTCGACCAGACGCTGATCGCGGGCCTGGGCAACATCTATGTGTGCGAGGCGCTCCACCGGGCGCGGCTGTCGCCGCGCCGGATCGCCGGCACGCTGGCCCGCAAGGACGGCGGCGCGACGGCGCGGGCCCGCCGGCTCGCCCTCTGCATCAGGCAGGTGCTGGCCGAGGCGGTCGAGGCGGGGGGGTCCTCGCTGCGCGACTACCGGCACACCGACGGGGCGCTCGGCACCTTCCAGCACGGGTTCCGGGCCTACGACCGCGAGCACGCGCCCTGCGGGACGCCGAACTGCCGGGGCACCATCGGGCGGATCGTCCAGTCCGGGCGGTCCACCTTCTTCTGCGGCGAATGCCAGCGCTGATCAGAGCAGCCGCGCGAAGAAACCGGCCGTCACGGCGGCCCCGACCGCGACGACGATCAGGCGCAGCGTGAGCGGATCGAGCCGCCGGGCATAGACCGCCCCGCCGTAGCCGCCGAGGATCGCGCCGGCGAGGGTCGGAGCCGTGGCGGCCCAGGCCACCTGCCCGGTGACGATGAAGCAGAGCACCGCGAGCGCGTTGGCGGCGTTCACGAGCAGCGCGCGGTGCGGGTTCAACGTCGCGGCATCGTCCCGTGTCACGACCGTCCAGGCCGCCATCATCAGGATGCCGACCGCGCCGCCGAAATAGCCCGCGTAGACGCCGAGCACGACCTGCAGCGCCACGGTCCCGGCGGGCCCGAGCGCGAGGTCGTGGCGGCGCAGCCCCTCGCCCAGGCGCCGCCCGAACGCGAAGGTCAGCGTCGCCCCGAGCAGGATCCAGGGCACGATCCGCTCGAAGGTCGCCTGCGGGGTCAGCAGGAGCAGGACCGCTCCGGCGAGCCCGCCGGCCGCGCTCGCCGCGACCAGCCCCGCAAGCCCGACCCCGGCGAACCGCGGCCGCAGGTCGTGCCGGAACGCCCAGATGCTGCCGAGCCCGCCCGGAAACAGCGCCACGGTGCTCGAGGCGTTGGCGACGACCGGCGGGAGGCCGACCAGCACCAGCACCGGAAAGGTAACAAAGGAGCCCCCGCCCGCAACAGCGTTCATGGCGCCCGCCAGAAGCCCGACGAGGAACAGCCCCACCATCATCGCGGTCTCTCCGTGCGCCGAGGCCGGCGGTCCGGCCGCAACCCGAGGGGGAGCGGCCCGGTCGCAGCCTTCTGCAGGGTAACGGACCCCACGCGTTTTAGCCCCTTCGCCCGCGGGCCGGAGACGGGCATGAGCGGCGCAGGTTGACACCGCACGGTGGCGGTGGCACGCACGGCCGGTCCGAAGGTGCCCGCAAGGGCGAAAAGGGAATGCGGTCCGGCGCGAGCCGGGATGCCGCGGCTGCCCCCGCAACTGTGAGCGGAAAGTTCCGCGCCGAAAAGCCACTGGACCGCCGGTCCGGGAAGGCGGCGCGGGATGATCGATCCGCGAGCCAGGAGACCTGCCCCCGGACGCTGGTGGCGTGCGCCGGGCGGGGTGTCCCGGTGCCTTTCGAGTGCGGCTTCGGCCGCAGGCGGATGCGCCGTGCGCGTTGCGATTGGCGCATGGCCGCGAGCACCCCGGGTCCGGGCCCGCGAGGGCCCGGGCGGAGCAACCGCCCGGTGGATGCCTCGACATCGTTTCCTTCCACGACGCGGATCCTGGTCTGCGCCACCTGCCGTGCCGAAGGCGAGCCCGTGCCGCCGTCGGGC
>CAXUMV010000303.1:0-4916 GCA_964252065.1 uncultured Lichenihabitans sp. | reverse complement strand
ACCAGCGGCACCGCCGCGAAGGCGAGGTAGACGAGCGGCGTGTAGTTGGAGACGAGCTGCGCGGCGCGGCCGAGCACCACGTCGGCGCCGGGGATGCGCAGCCGCGGCAGGCCGACGATGCCGTGTCCCGTCACCGACCCGCGCGTGCCGAAGATCGCCTTCAGAAGCGAGATCGTCATGCCGCCCGCAAGGATGTTGATCGCGAGCCCGACCACCACCTCGTTGGCCCGGAAGCTCACCACCAGCACCGCAAACAGCAAGGCCGCCGCGAGCGCGGCCAGGACCCCGCAGGCGACCCCGGCCCAGGCCGAATGGAACGCGATGGAGCCGAGCACCGCGAAGAAGGCGCCGAGCAGCATCTGGCCTTCCAGGCCGATGTTGAAGATGCCGGCCTTGGTCGTGAAAGCGCCGCCGAGCGCCACCAGCAGGATCGGCACCGTGGTGCGCAGCGTCGCGGCCAGCAGCGACACGTCGAGAAGGCGGCCTAGTATTTCCATCGGCGCTCCACCCCACCGCCGCGCCGCTGCGCCAGCACCTCGGCGGACACGCACAGGATGATCAGCGCCTGGATCACCGTGATGATCTCCCGCGAGGCCTGCGTATCCACCTCCAGCAGCAGCGAGCCGCTGCGCAGCGCGCCGAAGAAGAGCGCGGTGAAGATGGTGCCGAGCGGCGAGCCGTTGGCCAGCAGGGCCGCGATCAGCCCGTCGAAGCCGAAGCCCGGCGCAAAGCCCTCCATGAAGCGATGGTGGACCCCGAGGGTCTCGATGCCGCCCGCAAGGCCCGCGATGGCGCCCGAGGCAAGCAGCACCCGGAAGGCCTGACGCCGGACGTCGATGCCGCCATAGGCCGCAAAGCGGGGGGCCGACCCGGTCATGGTCACGGCATAGCCCGTAGCCGCGAAGCGGAACACCAGCGCCGCCGCCCCCGCAAGCACCAGCCCCACCAGGAGGCCGACCGTCACGCGGGACCCCGCCATCAGCGTGGGCAGGGTGGCGCTGGGCAGGATCGGCGGGGTCTCGGACCAGCCGCCGGGCCGCTTGAAGACGAAGATGGTCAGGTAGGACGTCAGCAGGACCGCGATGTAGTTGGTCAGGATGGTCGAGACCACCTCGTTGGCGTTGAAGCGGACCCGGAACCAGGCCGGGATGGCGACCCAGGCCATGCCGGCCAGGGTCGCGAGCGCGAGGCAGGCGAGCTGGTGGAGCCCGGGCGGCAGCGCGAGGGAGAAGCCGAGCCAAGCCGCCGCAAAGCCGCCCATGAACAGCTGGCCCTCGACGCCGACGTTGAACAGGCCGCCCCGCAACCCGACGCAGGCCGCCACCCCGCAGGTCAGGATCGGCGTCGTCTGCAGCAGCGTGTCGGCGAGCTTGCCCCGATCCCCGAAGGCGCCCCGAACCAGGGTGACCAGGACGTGGAGCGGGCTTTCGCCGACGGCGAGGATCACCAGCGAGCCGGCCAGGAGCGCGATCGCGAGCGCTATGATGGGGCCGAGCACGGCCCGCAGCCGCTGCGTCACGACACCGTTTCCTGAGAGGGCACGGCGACCTCGATGCCCGCCATCATGAGGCCGACCGCCTCCTCGTGAGCGCTCTCGCCGGGCACGGCGCCCATGATGCGGCCGTTGAACATGACGAGGATGCGATCGGCGAGCGCCGCCAGCTCATCGAGCTGGACGGAGAGCAGCAGGATGGCGCGCCCGGCGCCGCGCTGGCGCATGATCTCGTCGTGGATAGATTCCTGGGCCCCGATGTCGACGCCGCGCGTGGGCTGGTCGATCAAGAGCAGCCGCGCATCGGTGGTGAACTCGCGGGCCAGCACGACCTTCTGGATGTTGCCGCCGGAGAGGCGCCTGACCATCGTCCCGGGGCCCCGCGCCCGGATGTCGAAGGTCTGGATCAGCCCTCGCGCGAAGCGGTCGACGGCGCGCCAGTCGATCGCCCCGGCGCGACAGAAGGGCGGCTTGTCCTGGCGTCCCATCAGGACGTTGGCGGCGATCGAGGCACCGGGATCGACGCCCCGGGCGAGCCGGTCCGCCGGAACGTGGGCCAGCCCGGCCGCCCGGGCTCCGCCCGGCGTCAGCGTGGTGAGATCGATGCCGTCGAGCCGGGCCGTCCCATGGCTGGCGGGGCGGAGGCCGGCCAGCACCTCGGCGAGCTCCGTCTGGCCGTTGCCCGCGACCCCGGCGATGCCCACCACCTCTCCGGCCCGCACCGCGAAGCGGGCGTCGCGGACGGCCGGCAGGTTGCGGTCGTCGCGCGCCCACAGGCCGTCGACCTCGAGCACGACGGGGCCCCTCGCCGGGGCCCGCGGCCGCCGGTCGAAGCTGACGTCGCGCCCCACCATCAGCCGCACGAGCTCGGCCTTGTCGACCGCGGCCGTCGGGCGGGTCGCGACGTGGCGGCCGTTGCGCAGCACCGTGACCGTGTCGGACACCGCCATCACCTCCTCGAGATGGTGGGAGATGAACAGGACCGTGATGCCTGCCGCCACGAAGCCGCGCAGCGTCCCGAACAGCTCGCGGCTTTCCTGGGGGGTCAGCACGGCCGTGGGCTCGTCGAGGATGACGATGCGGGCGCCGCGCGCCAGCACCTTGAGGATCTCGATCCGCTGTTCGATCCCGATCGACAGGAGGCCGACCCGCTCCTCGGGGTCCACCTGAAGGCCGAAGCGCGCCGACAGGGCCCGCGTCGCCTCGGCCTGGGCTCGGCGGTCGATCAGCCCGCCCCGCCGGATCTCCATGCCGAGGAAGACGTTGTCGGCCACCGTCAGGGACGGCACCAGCTTGAAGTGCTGATGCACCATGCCGAGCCCCGCCCGGATCGCGACGGTCGGGCTCGTCACCGCCGTGGGCACCCCGTTCAGCCGGATCTCCCCCGCGTCGGGCTGAAGGAGGCCGAACAGGATGTTCATCAGCGTCGTCTTGCCGGCGCCGTTCTCGCCCACGATCGCGTGGATCTCGCCGGCCTTCACGGCGAGGTCGACACGATCGTTGGCGACGAACCCCTCGAAGCGCTTGCCGATCTGCAGCATCTCGACCGCGAGCGGGACCGGCGGTCCGGGAGGCTGCACAGACGGCACGGCGTGACCGGCGGGCGTCACTTCACCTTGGTGACCTTGATCTTGCCCTCGACGATGTCCTGCCTGATGCCGTCGAGCTTGCCCTTGATCGTGTCGGGAAGCTTGGCCGCGATATCGCTGCACAGCTTCAGCTCGACGCCGCCCGAGGCGAGGTCGAAGGTCCGGGTGCCCGGCTCCACCTTGTGGCCGGACACCTCGTCCTTGATGATGGCGTAGACCGCGACATCGCCGCGCTTGAGCATGCTGGCGAGCACGTCGCCCGGGGCGGAGGCGCACATGTCGACGTCGACGCCGATCGAATACTTGTCGGCCGTGGCGCTCGCCTGCATGACGCCCTCGCCCGTCGGGCCGGCGACGTTGTAGACGATATCGCTCCCCTGCCCGTAGAGCGCCATGGCGAACTCGCTGCCCTTGGCCGGGTCGTCGAAGGTGCCGGCGAAGACCGGGCTGACCTTGACGTCCGGCGCGGCATATCTGGCGCCCTGCTCGTAGCCGCCGAGGAAGTTGCGGATCACTGGGATGTCGCGGCCGCCGACGAAGCCGATCGCCTTGCCGTCGCCGATCTTGTCCCACTTGGGCCGCTGGCTCTCGACCATGCCGGCGTGGGCACCGGCCATGAACGAAGATGAGGTTGTACTGGCCGCTCTTGGCGAGGTTGGCGAACTGCTCCTGGTAGTCGAGCGCGCGGTTGCCCGTATCGACGAGCTTGAGGTCGATGCCGAAGTCGGCCTTGGCCTTGTTGAGGCCCTCGACGATCGAGACGCCAAAACCCTGCCCGAAGTAGCCCGAGATGGCGGCGATGGACACCTTGTCAGCCGCCGCGGCGGGGCCGCCCGCCAGCGCGAGGAGGGATGAGATCGCGGCGGATCGGGTCAGGGCACGGATCATGGCTTGGCTCCAGCGCTCCATCGGATCTCTGCGCATCGCGGCCGGATTCGGCCATGCAAAGATTGATGCTCATACAAGTTGATGGACGGCCGAAAGGCTGTCAATCTGTCCCCTGCATCCCGTTGCAAGGAAGTTGCCACAAGAAAGACGCCGGCGAGCCGAACCGACGCGGCATCGCCCCGGTGCCCAACGGAACGGCAGGGATTGTTACCTCTCAAACGAGATGGCGGAAGACGATGCCGGAGCCGCAGGTCCGCAAGATGGTGGTGCAGGTCGAGGAGATCTGGCACGAGGGAGGCCCGGTCGCGGCGACGCCGGCCCGGCGCGCCGCGATCCTGGCGGTGATCGCCAATCCCTTCGCGGGCCGCTATGTCGAGGACATCCAGCCCTTCATGAACGACCTGCGGCCGCTCGGCCTTGCGATGGCGCGGCGGCTCGTCGACGCGCTGGGCGGCGATCCGGCGGTCGTCGAGGGCTACGGCAAGGGGGCGATCGTCGGCGCGGCGGGCGAGCTCGAACACGGTGCGCTCTGGCACAATCCCGGCGGCTATGCCATGCGCGAGCTGCTGGGCGAGGCCAAGGCCATCGTGGCTTCCACCAAGAAGGTCGGCGGGCCCGGGACGCGCCTCGACGTGCCGGTCACGCACATCAACGCCTCCTACGTGCGCAGCCATTTCGATGCCATCGAGGTCGGCATCCCCGATGCCCCGCGGGCCGGCGAGATGGTGCTCGTTCTGGCGATGACCACCGGGGCGCGGATCCACGATCGGGCGGGCGGGCTGAAGGCCAGCGAGGTCCGGGGCGAGGACGGCCTGCGATGAAGGCCGAGATCCGCCGCCTCGTCACCGTCCTCGAGGAGACCTTCGTCGAGGGCGGGCGACCGCTCGACACGCCGGTCAGGCGCGCCACCGCGACGGCCGTGATCCGCAACCCCCATGCGGCGGGCT
>CAXUMV010000302.1:0-4948 GCA_964252065.1 uncultured Lichenihabitans sp. | reverse complement strand
ACTACCCGGGGTCCTGGAACGAGGGCCTCTCCTCGGGGCAGGGCCTCATGGCGGTGGCGCTCGTGATCTTCGCGCGCTGGAGCCCCATCCGCTGTGTGCTCGCCGCGCTGCTGTTCGGCGCCGCCGGCGCGCTCGGGCCCTCGCTCCAGTCGGTCGGCATCACGCAGGGCTACTACCTTTTCAACGCCGCCCCCTACATCCTGACGCTACTGATCATGATCGGCTCGTCCAACTCCAAGGACGCGCTGCGGGCGGCGCCGGGCGAACTCTCCATCACGCGATAGGATTTTGGGGCCATGAACGGACTGGGCGGACTGAACAAGAGCCCCAACGGCATCGTGATCGGCCTCGTCCAGGCCCAGCTGCCGGTGGTCAAGACGCCGGCGGATCTGGCGCGGCAGACGGCCCGCATCGTGGCGCTCGTCGGCAAGGCGCGCGGCAACCTCTCCACCATGGATCTCGTGGTGTTCCCCGAATACAGCCTGCACGGCCTGTCGATGGACACCGACCCGGCCATCATGTGCCGGATGGACGGCCCGGAGGTCGCAGCCCTCGCCCAAGCCTGCGCGGAGCACCGCATCTGGGGCTGCTTCTCCATCATGGAGTACAATCCCGGCGGCTACCCCTACAACACAGGGCTGATCATCGACGACGCGGGCGCCGTCCAGCTCTACTACCGCAAGATGCACCCCTGGGTGCCGGTCGAGCCCTGGGAGCCGGGCGACGTCGGCATCCCGGTGATCACCGGGCCGAAAGGCGCGAAGCTCGCCCTCATCATCTGCCACGACGGCATGTTCCCAGAGATGGCGCGCGAATGCGCCTACAAGGGCGCCGAGGTCATGATCCGCACGGCCGGCTACACGGCGCCGATCCGCGAATCATGGCGCTTCACCAACCAGAGCAACGCCTTCTGCAACCTCATGGTGACCGCCAACGTGTGCATGTGCGGCTCGGACGGGCAGTTCGACTCCATGGGCGAGGGCATGGTGTGCAATTTCGACGGGTCGATCATCGCGCATGGCACGACCGGTCGTGCGCGAGGCGCGCCGCCACTGGGGCGTCGAGAACAACATCTACCAGTTCGGCCACAGGGGCTACACGGCGGTGCAGGGCGGCGCGCAGGACTGCCCCTACACCTACATGACCGATCTGGCGGCCGGGCGGTACCGCCTGCCCTGGGAGGGCGAGGTGGCGGTCACCGACGGCACCGGCTGCGGCTTCCCCAAGCCCGTGCGGCGCTTCGGCGAGCGCCTGCGCGACGCGGCCGAGTAGGCGGCATGGCCACCATCGCCTCCGAGCCCTACGCCTGGCCGTTCGACGGCGACCTGCGGCCGCAGAACACCGCCCTCGTGGTCATCGACATGCAGATCGATTTCTGCGGGGTGGGCGGCTACGTCGACGCCATGGGCTACGACCTGTCCCTGACCCGGGCCCCGATCGCGCCGATCGGGCGGCTGATGGCCGCGATGCGCGCGGCCGGCTACCCGGTCATCCACACCCGGGAGGGCCACCGGCCCGACCTCGCCGACCTGCCGGACAACAAGCGCTGGCGCTCGCGCCGGATCGGCGCCGGAATCGGCGATCCGGGTCCCTGCGGCAAGGTGCTGGTGCGCGGCGAGCCGGGCTGGGCCATCATCCCCGAGCTCGCCCCGCTGCCCGGCGAGATCGTGATCGACAAGCCCGGCAAGGGCTCTTTTTTCGCGACCGACCTCGAGCTGATCCTGCGCACCAAGGGCATTCGCAACCTCGTGCTCACCGGCATCACAACGGACGTGTGCGTGCACACCACCATGCGGGAGGCGAACGACCGCGGGTTCGAATGCGTGCTCGTCACCGACTGCTGCGCGGCCACCGACCCCGACAACCATCGCGCCGCGATCGCGATGGTCAAAATGCAGGGCGGGGTCTTCGGCGCGGTCGCGGCCTCGGGTGCCCTGCTCGAGGTCCTCGGCCCATGAGGGAGACAGGTTCATGAGCGCCGTGTCCCGGACCCCGCCGGAGCCCCGGGCGGGCCGCGCCGTCGCCCTCAGGGCCACCGGCATGACCAAGCGGTTCGGGGCCTTCACGGCGCTCGACCGCGTGAGCCTCGACGTTCCGGCCGGGCAGTTCCACGTGCTGCTGGGCGAGAACGGGGCCGGCAAGTCGACCGTCGTCAAGTGCATCATGGGCTTCTACCAGCCCGACGAGGGCAGCATCGCGATCGACGGGGAGACCGTGGTCGTGCGCAACCCGCGCGACGCCCGGGCCCATCACGTGGGCATGGTGTACCAGCACTTCACCCTGGTGCCCTCGCTGACCGGGGCCGAGAACCTCGTCATCAGCCGCGCCGATGCGCCCGGCGTGATCGACTGGCGCAAGGAAAAAGCGAGGCTCGCCGATTTCATGGACGGCATGCCGTTCAAGGTGCCGCTCGGCGTGCCGGTGGCCTCGCTCTCGGCCGGCGAGAAGCAGAAGCTCGAGATCCTGAAGCTGCTCTACCTCGACCAGCGCTTCCTCATCCTGGACGAGCCGACCAGCGTGCTCACCCCCGGCGAGGCCGACGAGATCCTGGGGCTGCTGCGCGGCATGACCGAGCGCAAGGAGCTGTCGATTCTCATGATCAGCCACAAGTTCCGCGAGGTGATGGCCTTCGGCGATGCAGTGTCGGTGCTGCGCCGCGGCGCCTTCGTGGGCGGCGGGCTCGTCAAGGACCTCACCCCGGACGCCATGGCCCGCATGATGATCGGCGACACCGCGATCCGCGAGCGGGCCGCCCGCGCCCCCTCGGCCGCAAGGCCGACCGTGCTCGAGCTCGCCGGCCTGTTCGCCGACGACGACCGGGGCGTGCCGGCCGTCGACGGGGTCAGCCTCAAGATCGCGGCGGGCGAGATCCTGGGGATCGCCGGGGTATCGGGCAACGGGCAGGCGGCACTGGTCGAGGTCCTGGGGGGCCAGCGCCCGCTCAAGGACGGGCGCATCTTCATCCACGACAAGCCCTTCGAGCCCGTGCGCCGGGACTTCGATCGGTTCAAGGTCTTCGGGTTGCCCGAGGAGCCGCTGAAGAACGCGACCGTCCCGCGCATGTCGGTGGCCGAGAACATGGCGTTCCGCGACTTCGACAAGCCTCCCATCGCCAAGCTCGGCTGGTGGCTGAGCCGCGCCCCGATCGAGGCGCGGGCCGCCCGGCTGATCGACCGCTATAAGGTCAGGACCACCTCGGCCGACGCCCCCATCGAGACGCTCTCGGGCGGCAACGTGCAGCGCGCCGTGCTGGCCCGCGAGCTGTCGGGCGACGTTGACGTGCTGATCGTCGCCAATCCCTGCTTCGGGCTCGACTTCGCCTCCGTGGCCGAGATCCGCGCGCAGATCATGGACCAGCGCAACCGGGGCGCGGCCGTGCTGCTCGTCTCCGAGGATCTCGACGAGATCCTGGAGCTGGCCGACCGGGTCGCGGTGATGTCGGGAGGCAGGATCGCCTATGTGGCCCCCGTCGGGGAGACCGACCGCGTCACCATCGGCCATCACATGGCGGGGCACTGACCGTGGCCGTCTCCGTCCGGGCCGAGCCGTTCGCCTTCACGCTGCAGCCTGAAGCCGTGGCGCTCGTGGTCATCGACATGCAACGCGACTTCATCGAACCGGGGGGCTTCGGGGACGCGCTCGGCAACGACGTCGCCCGCCTCACCACCATCGTGCCGACCGTGGCGGATCTCCTGGCCCTGTTCCGGGAGAAGGGCTGGCCGGTCATCCACACGCGCGAGAGCCACAGCCCCGATCTCTCGGATTGCCCGCCCGCCAAGCTCCATCGCGGCGATGCCGCGGTGCGGATCGGCGATGTGGGCGTCATGGGGCGCATCCTGATCCGCGGCGAGCCGGGCAACGCCATCGTCGAGGCCTGCGCGCCGGCGCCGGGGGAGATCGTCGTCGACAAGCCCGGCAAGGGCATGTTCTGGGCGACCGACGTGCATGCGACGCTGGACCGGCTCGGCATCCGGCAGCTCGTCTTCGCGGGCGTCACCACCGAGGTCTGCGTGCAGACCTCCATGCGGGAGGCCAACGACCGGGGGTTCGAGACCCTGCTGATCACGGATGCGACCGAGAGCTATTTTGAGGCCTTCAAGCTGGCCACCATCGCCATGATCACGGCGCAGGGCGGCATCGTGGGCTGGGCGACGCCGCTGGCGGCGCTGAAGGACGCTGTGCAGTGAGCGGGACCGGCCCCGCCCCGTTCGACCCCGAGGCCGTGATGGACGCGATGGCGCCGCTGCTGGGCCTCACCATCGAGGCCGGCGCGCGGGCCGCGGTGGCGGCCAACCTCGAGGTGACGGCGCGCTTCGCTGCCATCGTGATGGCGGTGCCCCTGGACGACGAGGCGGAGCCGGCCCCGGTCTTCGTCCCGTGACCGAGGCGCTGCACGAAGCCTCCGGCGCCGAGATCGCCCGCCGCGTGAAGGCCGGCGAGGTCACGGCCCGCGCCGTCCTCGAGGCGGCCCTCGCGCGGATCGGGGCGCTCGACGGCCGGGTGGGAGCCTTCACGGACATCCTCGCCGACCGCGCGCTGGCCCGGGCGGCCGCGATCGATGCGGGCGGCCATGCGGGCTCGCTGGCCGGCGTCCCCTTCGCGGTCAAGAACCTGTTCGACCTCGGCGGCGTCGTCACCCGGGCGGGGTCAAAGATCAACCGCGACCATGCGCCCGCCGCGCGCGACGCGACGCTGGTCGAGCGGCTGGAGGCGGCCGGGGCGGTGTGCGTCGGCGCGCTCAACATGGGCGAGTACGCCTACGACTTCACGGGCGAGAACCTGCACGACGGCCCCTCCCGCAACCCGCACGACCTCACCCGCATGTCGGGCGGCTCGTCGGGCGGGTCGGGCAGCGCGGTCGCGGCGGGCTTCGTGCCGCTGTCGCTCGGCTCGGACACCAACGGGTCGATCCGCGTCCCGGCCTCGCTGTGCGGCCTGTTCGGCCTGA
>CAXUMV010000301.1:0-4948 GCA_964252065.1 uncultured Lichenihabitans sp. | reverse complement strand
CGCGACCGTGTTCCAGGATCTCGCGCTGTGCGAGAACCTCGACGTCGTCGCCAACATCTTCCTCGGCAAGGAGCTGAAGCCGCTGCACCTCGACGAGGTGGCGATGGAGGTCCGGGCCTGGACGCTGCTGCGCGAACTCTCCGCCCGCATCCCGAGCGTCCGCGAGGCCGTGGCCTCGCTGTCCGGCGGCCAGCGCCAGACCGTCGCCATCGCCCGCTCCCTCCTGCTCGAGCCCAAGCTCATCCTGCTCGACGAGCCGACCGCCGCCCTGGGGGTCGCCCAGACCGCCGAGGTGCTGAACCTGATCGAGCGGGTGCGGGACCGCGGTCTCGGGGTCGTCATGATCAGCCACAACATGGAGGACGTCCGCGCCGTCGCCGACCGCATCGTGGTCCTGCGGCTCGGGCGCAACAACGGCGTCTTCTACCCGGATGCTTCCAACCAGGAGCTGGTGAGCGCCATCACGGGGGCGTCGGACAACTCCGTGTCCCGGCGGTCCGTGCGGCGCCAGGCGCAGCAGGAGCTTGCGCAGGGAGGCCGGCCATGAGCACCGAAAGCAAGGACGCCGCCCCGGCCGCGCCGCTGCTCGACCGCAGCGACGAACGGGTCAAGCACGCGAGCGGGCTCGGCGACGTCATCCGCGCCTTCTTCGACCGCGTCCGGTCCGGCGACCTCGGCTCGCTGCCGGTCGTCATCGGCCTTGCGATCATCTGGACCGTCTTCCAGAGCCTCAACTCCATTTTTCTGTCGAGCAACAACCTCGTCAACCTACTCTATGATTCCTCGACCGTCGGAGTGATCTCGCTCGGCATCGTGTGCATCCTGATGGTCGGCGAGATCGACCTGTCGGTCGGCTCCGTCAGCGGGTTCGCCTCCGCCATGGTCGGCGTGCTGTGGGTCAACCAGGGCTGGCCGGTCGCGGGCGCGGTGCTGGCGGCCCTGGCCGTGGGCGCGGTGATCGGCAGCCTCTACGCCCTGCTATTCAACCGGTTCGGCATGCCGAGCTTCGTGTCGACGCTGTCCGGCCTGCTCGCGATCCTGGGGCTTCAGCTCTACATCCTGGGCGACACCGGCTCCATCAACCTGCCCTACGGCTCGCCCGTGGTGGATTTCGGCCAGTCGCTATTCATGCCGCACTGGGTCGCCTACGCCATCGCGGCGCTGCCGGGCATCGCGGCGGCATGGACAGCCGGGCGGAGCAGCCGCCGCCAGCAGGCCGGCCTGTCGGCGCGCTCCCTCGTCAGCTCCGTCATCCGCGCCGTGATCCTGACGGTCGTCCTCGAGGCGATCGTCGCCTTCCTCAACCAGGATCGCGGCATCCCGTGGATGTTCGGGCTCTTCGTCGGGCTCGTGGTGGCGACCAACTACGCGCTGACCCGCACCAAGTGGGGCCGCTCCATTACGGCCGTCGGCGGCAATCGCGAGGCGGCGCGCCGCTCGGGCATCGACGTCCGGTTCATCTACACCAGCGCCTTCATGCTCTGCTCGGTGCTCGCCGCGCTCGGCGGGGTCCTGGCCTCCTCCCGCCTCGCCTCGGCGAGCCAGCAGGCCGGAACGGGCGACGTGAACCTCAACGCCATCGCGGCCGCCGTGATCGGGGGCACCAGCCTCTTCGGCGGCCGCGGCAGCGCCTATTCGGCGCTGGTCGGGGTGATCGTGATCCAGTCGATCGCAAGCGGCCTGACGCTGCTCGATCTGTCGTCGTCGCTGCGCTACATCATCACCGGCGGCGTGCTGGCCGTCGCGGTGATCGTCGACTCCCTGGCGCGCCGGTCGCGCGTCTCGCACGGCCGCGCCTGAGGCGCGGCCCACGCAACCCGTCAGTCCCGAGGGCTCCGGATGGCCTATTTTCTCGGCGTCGACATCGGCACCTTCGAGTCCAAGGGCGTGCTGGTCGACGAGACAGGGGCCATCCTGGCCCAGGCGGTCAGCCCGCATAAGATGATCGTGCCGCGGCCCGGCTGGGCCGAGCATCGTGCGGACGAGGACTGGTGGGGCGACACCGTCTCTGTGACGCGGGCGCTGCTCGCCAGGAGCGGCGTCGACCCCCAAGACATCAAGGCGGTCGCGACCAGCGCCATCGGGCCCTGCATGCTGCCGCTCGACGCCGAGGGCAGGCCGCTCATGAACGGCGTCCTCTACGGCGTCGACACGCGCGCCGTCGCCGAGATCGCGGACCTCACGCGGACGATCGGGCCCGAGACGCTGCTGGCCCGCTGCAACGGCGGCCTGACGAGCCAGTCGGTCGGCCCGAAGATCTTGTGGCTGAAGAACAACCGGCCCGATCTCTATGCCCGGGCCCGGATGTTCGTCTCGGCGACGCCCTACATCACGTTCCGCCTGACCGGGCAGTACGCCATGGATCACTTCACGGCGGCCGGCTTCACGCCCCTCTACGATCCGGCCAAGCAGGCCTGGAGCGCCGACTTCGCGGACGGCATCGTCGATCTCGCCCACCTCCCCAGGCTGCTGTGGAGCAGCGAGATCGCGGGTCACGTGACCCCTGCCGCCGCGGCCGAGACCGGTCTTGCGGCCGGCACCCCCGTGGTCTGCGGCACGATCGATGCCGCGGCCGAGGCCTTGAGCGTCGGCGTGATCGGGGCCGGCGACATGATGGTGATGTACGGGTCGACCATCTTCATCATCGAGATCACGAGCGAGCAGGTCCGCGATCCGCGCCTGTGGTATGCGCCCTGGCTGTTCGAGGGCCTGCATGCGAGCCAGGCGGGGCTCGCCACGAGCGGCACGCTCACCCGCTGGTTCGCCGACCAGATCTATCGCGACATGCCGGCCGCCGAGGTGATGGGCGGCATGGCCGCGGACGCCGCGACCTCCCCGCCCGGGGCCAAGGGCCTGATTGTCCTGCCCTATTTTTCGGGCGAGCGGACCCCGATCCACGACCCCCTGGCCAAGGGTGTCATCTTCGGCCTCGACCTCACCCATGGCCGGGCGGACATCTACCGGGGCGCGCTCGAGGGGATCGGCTACGCGGTGCGGCACATCGTCGAGACCTTCGAAGCCGCCGGCCACCCGCCCCGGCGGCTGGTCGCGGTCGGCGGCGGCACGAAAAACGCCGTGTGGCTCGGCGCGGTCTCCGACATCAGCGGGCGTCCGCAGGTGCTGCGGCAGGTGACGACGGGCGCCAGCCTGGGCGACGCGTTCCTGGCGGCGCTCGCGACCGGTCACGCGGACCTTCGCGACATCGAGGCCTGGAACAAGGCCGCCAGCACACAGGAGCCGCAGGGCGGCCCGGTCAAGACGCTCTACGACCGGCAATACGCGATCTACAAGGCGCTCTACACGCAGACCAAGGACCTCATGGCCGATCTGTCGGGTCTTGCGGCGGCGGAGTAAGGGCGCGTCGACGACGCCGGCCGGCGGCCCCCGGCCCGGTCCGGTCGAGGTCGGCACGGGAACGACACGGAAGCCAGGAGAGCGCCTTGCAGCAGCCCGATCTGGAGTTGGTGGAGGTCAGACGGAACGAGTCGTTCAAGGTCTGGTCGCACGGCTATCCCTACCGGACGGTGCGCTGGCACTTCCATCCGGAATACGAGCTGCATCTGGTCACCGCGACGACCGGGACCTTTCTGGTGGGGGACTACGTCGGCACCTTCGAGCCCGGCAACCTCGTGATGACGGGCCCGAACCTGCCCCACAACTGGATCAGCAACATCGCGCCCGGCGAAGCGGTGCCCGAACGGTGCCTCGTGCTCCAGTTCACCGAGGCCTTCATCCAGGGGTGCCTCGCCCTGTTCCCCGAGCTGGCCTTCGTGGTCGGCCTGCTGGACGAAGCAAGGCACGGCATCCAGTTCACGGCGCAGACCGCCGTCATGGCCCGGCCCGTGCTGGCCGAGCTGATCGACGCGGCCGGCGCGCGCCGCATCGAGCTTTTCATCGCGTTGCTGAACATTCTGGGCCAGTGCACCATCCGCACGCCGCTCGCGAGCGGCGAATTCGATGCCGAGCCGATGAAGTACATGACCGGCGCCATGAACCATGTCCTGGTGCACATCCGCAAGAACTTCACCTCCGAGCTGCACGAGGGGGAGCTCGCCAAGCTCAGCGGCCTCAGCACGAGCGCGTTCTCGCGCAAGTTCCGCAAGCACACCGGCATCAACTTCGTGCAGTACGTGAACCAGCTGCGCATCGATCTCGCCTGCCAGCTGTTGATCGGGGGCAAGCTCAGCATCACGGAGATTTGCTACGAGACCGGCTTCAACAACGTCTCGAACTTCAACCGGCACTTCCTCCTCCTGAAGAAGGTGTCGCCCTCGAAGTTCCGCACCATGCATGCCGCCAATGCGGCTTTTGCGGCCTCGGCCGCGTGACGGCCTTCCTCCAACCCCTCGTCTCAGCCCTCTGAACAGACCATCGAAGGACATCCCATGAGCATCGTGAGCGGAAGCAATCGCCGGATGACGGCCATCGTGTGCCACGGCCCCGAGGACTACCGGGTCGAGCAGGTGGAGCGGCCGAGCCCCGGACCCGGCGAGCTCGTCATCAAGGTCCACGCCTGCGGCATCTGCGCCAGCGACTGCAAGTGCTGGTCGGGCGCCAAGATGTTCTGGGGCGACAAGCCCTGGGTGAAGCCGCCCGTGATCCCGGGCCACGAGTTCTTCGGGGTCGTGGACGAGGTAGGGGAGGGGACGCTCGGCCACAGCGGCAAGTTCGCGGTCGGCGACCGCGTCATCGCCGAGCAGATCGTGCCGTGCTGGGAGTGCCGTTACTGCCGCACCGGCAAGTACTGGATGTGCGAGGTCCACAACATCTACGGCTTCCAGCGCCAGGTGGCGGACGGCGGCATGGCCGACTACATGCGCCTGTCCACCAACGCGCTCGTCCACAAGATCCCGCCCTCCATCTCGCTCGAAGACGCCGCCATCATCGAGCCGCTCGCCTGCTCGATCCACACCGTGAACCGGGGCGACATCCAGCTGGACGACGTGGT
>CAXUMV010000300.1:0-4950 GCA_964252065.1 uncultured Lichenihabitans sp. | reverse complement strand
CCAAGGGCGACATCCAGCGCGGCTACGAGGTGGTCGAGTTCGTGATGGGCGTGCCCCACCTCATGAAGGGCGAGTTCACGGACGGCGCGGGGCCCGGCATCGATGCCTACTCGCTGCGCCAGCCGCTCGGGGTGACGGCCGGCATCACGCCGTTCAACTTCCCGGCCATGATCCCGATGTGGAAATTCGCCCCCGCCATCGCGTGCGGCAACGCCTTCATCCTGAAGCCGTCCGAGCGCGACCCCGGCGTGCCCATGCGCCTGGCCGAGCTCATGATCGAGGCCGGGCTGCCGGCCGGCATCCTCAACGTCGTCAACGGCGACAAGGTCGCGGTCGACGCCCTGCTCGACGACCGGGACGTGAAGGCGATCGGCTTCGTGGGCTCGACCCCGATCGCCGAGTACATCTACGCCCGGGGCGCCGCGGCGGGAAAGCGGGTGCACGCCTTCGGCGGCGCCAAGAACCACATGGTCATCATGCCCGACGCCGACATGGACAAGACCGTCGACGCCCTGATCGGGGCCGGCTACGGCTCGGGCGGCCAGCGCTGCATGGCCATCTCGGTCGCCGTGCCGGTCGGCCACAACACGGCCGAGCGGCTCATGGAGAAGCTGGTGCCGCGGGTCGAAGCCCTGCGCATCGGGCCCTCGACGGATGCGGGGGCCGACTACGGCCCGCTCGTCACCCAGGCGGCGGTCGACAAGGTGCGCGGCTACATCGATATCGGGATCAAGGAAGGCGCGACCCTCGCGGTCGACGGCCGAGGCTTCAAGATGCAGGGCTACGAGAAGGGCTTCTACATCGGCAGTTGCCTGCTCGACCACGTGACCAAGGACATGCGGGTCTACAAGGAGGAAATCTTCGGGCCCGTGCTGTCGGTGGTCCGGGCCAAGACCTATGACGAGGGCCTGGCGCTCTGCAACGACCACGAATACGGCAACGGCGTCGCGATCTTCACCCGCGACGGCGATGCGGCGCGCGATTTCGTGAGCCGCGTCGAGGTCGGCATGGTGGGGGTCAACGTGCCGATCCCGACCCCGCTCGCCTACTACTCCTTCGGGGGCTGGAAGCGCTCGTCCTTCGGCGACCTCAACCAGCACGGGCCGGACTCGATCCGCTTCTACACCAAGACCAAGAACGTCACGGCCCGCTGGCCGTCGGGCGTCAAGGAAGGCGCCGAGTTCTCGATGCCGACCATGTGACCCTGCCGCGGCGGCGGCTCGTCACGGCGCCGCCTCCAGCGGGATGACGTCCTCCGCGAACCCGATCTGCGCGGCGCGGTCGCCGGCCGGCGCATAGCCGAGCGCCACTAGCCCGACGAGCGGATCGGTGTCGGTGACCCCCGCGGGCAGCAGCGGCGCCGACCGGATGCGGACCGCAAGGGTGCCGTCGGTGGCTACGCGACCCGTCGCGGCCGTCCACCGCGCGATGCTGCCGGCCCGGGCCGCGACGGCCGGGCCGTCCGTCACCTGGACGTCGCAGAGGACGGTCGCTTCGGGGTCGGGCCCGCAGACCAGCAGGAACACCGTCGCCCGCGTGCCGGGCGGCAGGGTCGTGTCGATCGCCAGCCATGCGCAATGCTGCTTCGCCCAGCACCCCCAGGGGCCGAGGTCGCCCCAGCCGCTGCCGCGCGTCATCCGCGCGGTCAGCATGGGTCCGCTTGCCGCATAGGCCTCCGCGATCGCGCTGTCGCCGAAGAACACGGCCTTGCCGGGCGGGATCACGGCGTTGGCGCGCGGCGGCAGGCGTTGCGCGTCCTCGGCCAGGGCGAGCGTCGTCCCGAACATCTCGAAGGAAAGGTCCTGCCAGGAGATAGCTGTCCGCCGTCTCCCGGACCGCCAGGCTGCGCGCATAGGCGGCCTCCGCCCCGTCGTAGTCGGCGCTTTCCTTGCGGGCATGGCCGAGCTGCACCCAGAGGGGACCGTCGTCGGGCCGCCGGTCGAGATGGGCCTGGTAGAGGTTTCCCGCGGCCGCCCAGTCGCGCCGGTCGCGCGCTGCGTCCGCGGCCTGCCGGTAGTCGGGCCCAACCAGACCCAGCGCCCGGCCGGCTGCCACCACGGTGCGGAACGCTGGATCGGCCCAGCGAACCACAGCCTGGCCCAGCTTCGCGACGGCAGATGTCATAGGGTCCAGTCCGTCATTGCGAGCCGCAGGAGCGCCGTGGCAATCCAGGCCACGGCGTGGAGGCCCGACCATGGATCGCTTCGCCGCGCTCGCGAAGACGGCATCGCGTCATGAGGATCCTGACGCCCCGCCCGGGGAGCGCTACTCCGCCGCCTTCAGGGCCAGGCGCTGCGGATCGTAGTTGAGGATCGGCGAGAGCCATCGCTCGACCTCGGCCACCGTCATGCGCTTGCGGTCCGCATAGTCCTCCACCTGGTCCCGCTCGACCTTCGCGACCCCGAAGTAATGCGCCTGCGGGTGGGCGAGGTAGAGCCCGGACACCGACGAGCCGGGCCACATCGCGAGGCTCTCGGTTAGCTTGACGCCCACCGCGGCTTCGGCGTCGAGGAGGCGGAACAGCGTCCATTTCTCGGTATGATCGGGCTGGGCCGGGTAGCCGGGCGCGGGGCGGATGCCGCGATAGGTCTCGCTGAGGACGTCCTCGCTCGACAGCGCTTCGTCGGCCGCATAGCCCCAGAACGTCGTGCGGACGCGCTGATGCATCCGCTCCGCGAGCGCCTCGGCGAAGCGGTCCGCCAGGGCCTTGACCAGGATCGAGGAGTAGTCGTCGTTGGCGCGGGCGAACCGGTCGGCGATCGCGATCTCCTCCGTCCCGGCCGTCACCACAAAGCCGCCCACGTAGTCCCCCTTGCCGGATTCGACGGGCGCCACGAAGTCGGCGAGGGCGGTGTTGGGGCGGCCGTCGCGCTTGCCGAGCTGCTGGCGCAGCGTGAAGAAGGTCGCCTCCTTCTTCGTCCGCGTCTCGTCGGTGAAGACCCGGATGTCGTCGCCGACGCGCCCCGCCGGCCAGAAGCCGATCACGGCGCGCGGCTTGAACCAGCCTTCCTCGACGATGCGGGCCAGCATGGCGCGCGCGTCCTCGTAGAGCTGGCGCGCGGCCTCGCCCTGCCGGGGATCGTCGAGGATCGCAGGGTACCGGCCCTTGAGCTCCCAGGTATGGAAGAAGGGCGTCCAGTCGATGTAGGGGACGAGCTCGGCGAGGCTGATGTCCTCGATCACCTTGGCGCCGAGGAAGCTCGGCCGCGGCGGGGTATAGGCGGCCCAGTCCACCGGGAAGGCGTTGGCCCGCGCGCGGGCGAGCGGAAAGCGCTGCTTGTCGCGCTCGCTTCTCGCATGGGCGTCGGCGACCCGCCGGTACTCGCTGCGCACCCCCTCGATGGTGCTGGCGCGCGTCTCCTTCGAGAGCAGCGACGACACGACGCCGACGGCCCGGCTCGCGTCGGTGACGTAGACCGCCTGGCCGCGCGCATAGTTGGGGTGGATCTTGACGGCCGTGTGCACGCGGCTCGTCGTCGCCCCGCCGATCAGCAGCGGCAGGTCGAGGCCCTGGCGCTCCATCTCGGCGGCCACGAAGCACATTTCGTCGAGCGAGGGCGTGATCAGCCCGGACAGGCCGATGACGTCGACGTTCTGCTCCCGGGCGACGTCGAGGATCTTCTGGGCCGGCACCATGACGCCGAGATCGATGATGTCGTAGTTGTTGCAGGCCAGCACGACGCCCACGATGTTCTTGCCGATGTCGTGCACGTCGCCCTTGACGGTCGCCATCAGGATGCGGCCGGCCGACTGCCGCCCCGTCCCGCCGCCGGCGGCGGCCTTCTCGGCCTCCATGTAGGGGAGCAGCACGGCGACCGCCTGCTTCATGACGCGGGCGGATTTCACCACCTGCGGCAGGAACATCTTCCCCGACCCGAAGAGGTCGCCCACGACGTTCATGCCGGCCATCAGCGGCCCCTCGATCACGTCGAGCGGACGCACGGCCGCCTGGCGCGCCTCCTCGGTGTCGGCATCGACGAACTCGGTGATGCCGTTGACCAGGGCATGCTCGAGCCGCTTGGCGACCGAGCCCTCGCGCCAGGTCAGATCCTTGGCCTTGGCGGCCGCGCCCGCGCCGCGGAATTCCTCGGCGATCGTCAGGAGCCGCTCGGTCGCGTCCGCGCGGCGGTTCAGCACCACGTCCTCGCAGGCCTCGCGCAGCACCGGCTCGATCTCGCCGTAGACGGCGAGCTGTCCCGCGTTCACGATGCCCATGTCCATGCCGGCCTGGATGGCATGGTAGAGAAACACCGCGTGCATGGCCTCGCGGACCTTCTCGTTGCCGCGGAACGAGAAGCTGAGGTTCGACACCCCGCCCGAGATGTGGGCGTGGGGCAGGGTAGCCCGGATCGTCCGGGTCGCCTCGATGAAGTCGACCCCGTAGCCGTTGTGGAGCTCGATCCCCGTCGCCACCGCGAAGATGTTGGGGTCGAAGATGATGTCCTCGGGCGGGAAGCCCACATCCTCGGTAAGGATGCGGTAGGCGCGCGCGCAGATCTCGGTCTTGCGCGCCATGGTGTCGGCCTGGCCCTGCTCGTCGAAGGCCATCACGACCACGGCCGCCCCGTAGCGGCGCACGGTACGCGCGTCCGCGATGAACTTCGCAACCCCCTCCTTCATGGAGATCGAGTTCACGACCGCCTTGCCCTGCACGCATTTGAGGCCGGCCTCGATCACCCCGAACTTCGAGCTGTCGACCATCACGGGCACGCGGGCGATGTCGGGTTCGGCGGCGGCGAGGTTCAGGAACTCGACCATCGCCTTCTCGGAATCGAGCAGGCCCTCGTCCATGTTGACGTCGATGATCTGGGCGCCGTTGGCCACCTGGTCGCGCGCGACCTCGAGGGCGGCCGGCAGGTCGCCGTCCTTGATGAGCTTGCGGAAGCGGGCCGATCCCGTGACGTTGGTGCGCTCGCCGATGTTCACGAAGCGGATGTCGTCGGTCAGCGT
>CAXUMV010000299.1:1760-4958 GCA_964252065.1 uncultured Lichenihabitans sp. | reverse complement strand
GACATCGGACGGCGCCTCGAGGGTTTCAGGATCGGCGCCGGCCTCGCGGCCGTCCTGACGACGCTCGCCATCCTGCCCATCGACGTCGCGGGGATCGGCGAGGGCTGGGCCGATGCGCTCGACCCCGCGACCCTCTACGCCGTCCTCGCCGACACGGGCGTGGGCCACGGCTGGGAGGGGCAGGCGGTCGCAGCCCTGCTGCTCGCCGCGAGCCTGGCCGTGTCCGGGCGCGCGCGATGGCCGGCGACGGCCGCGGCCGCGGGCCTGGCGGTCGCGGCGCTGGCGCTCACCGGCCATGCGGCCATGCGGGAGGGCTGGCCCGGTCTCGCCCAGCGCGGCAGCGTCGCCGGGCACGGGCTGGCGGCCGGCGCCTGGGTCGGGGCCCTGGTGCCGCTGGTGCCGATCCTCGCCGCCCTCGATGGGCCGGGCGAGCGCCGCCGCGAGGCCGGCCGTGCCCTGCGGCGCTTCTCGACCGCCGGTCACGCGGCCGTGGCCCTGGTGATCGCGACGGGCGTCCTCAACACGCAGGCAATCCTCGGGCGATGGCCGACCGACTGGCGCTCGCCCTACCAGGGGTGGCTGTCGGGCAAGATCGCGCTGGTCCTGATCATGACGGGGCTGGCGGTGTTCAACCGCTACGTGGTCGTGCCTCGCATGATGCGGAGCCGGCCCTGGGCCGCCGCGGTCCGCGCCGCCGTGCTGGTCGAGATCGGGCTCGGGGCGGCCTCGATCGCGTGCGTCGGCGTGTTCGGCCTCATGGATCCGGTGTGAACGGGAGGCTGGAGCGTTGACGGACGGGGCGGATCGGCGCCACAGTTCCGGTCATGCCCGCCCGAGCCCGCTCCGCCCCGTCCGCCCCGCCTTCGGCGGACCCCGCGCCGCGCGAGCGCCTGCTCCTGGCCGCCACCCGCCTGTTCTGCCGCTACGGCATCAACGCCACGGGCATCGACCTCGTGGTGAGCGAGGCCGGCACGGCCAAGACGACGCTCTACAAGACGTTCGGCTCCAAGGAGCGGCTGGTGGAGGCGGTGCTCGAGCGCGAGGGCGGGGCCTGGCGGGCGTGGTTCTTCGAGGCCCTCGGCGGGCCGGACATCCCCGCGGCCCGCCGGCTCCAGCGCATCTTTCCGGTGCTCAAGGACTGGTTCGGCCGGGCCGAGTTCTTTGGCTGCCCGTTCATCAACGCCATCGGCGAGCACGACAAGGCCGAGGACCGGCTGCGGGCCATCACGCTCGCCCACAAGCATATCGTGCTGGACGGCATCGCCGACCTGGCTGCGCGGGCGGGATGCGCCGACCCCCATGGCCTGGCCCACCAGCTCGGCTTCCTGATGGACGGCGCCATCGTGGCCGCCATGGTGACGCGCAACACCGCGGTGGCCGACGCCGCCGGGGTGGCGGCCGACGCGTTGATCGCCGGCGCCCTCCCTTCAGGCCATGCCCGGCGCCGCACGCCGCGGGACGCGGTTCTCGCCTCCGTCTGACCGGGGGCTTACACCTTGCGGTCCGTCATCGCGAGGCGAAGCGCCGTGGCGATCCGGGCGGCGGTGCAGAAGCTCGAAATGGATTGGCTTCGCTCACAAAGACGACTGGAACATGCGGGCGCCCGTCCGCGATGCCCATCACGCCGCGGGTCGCAGGTCGAACATCCCCTGGGCGGGCTCGCGGCGCGCCCGGGCCAGCGCCTCGGCCAGGCTCGGGTCGACGCCGAGGTCGGCGCGGATCAGGCCGTGCGACCATCGTCGAGACGACCCCGGCCGGTCCCAGGGCGGGCTGTCGATCACGGGATACCAGCAGAGCCCCGCCACGGCCGCGCCCCTCGCCTCGGCCGCCGCGATCTCGTCCAGCACGTGCCGCAGCCAGTCCCCCTTGGTCCAGCCCGGATGGCGGCGGCGATGGGCCGGGTGACCGTCGTGCCAGCTCGTTTCGGCCACCATGACGGGACGGCCGTAGCGGCGGGCGGTCTTGGTTACCACCTTGGCGAGCGGCGCACGCGCCGTGTGGGGGTAGTAGGTGATCCCGACCACGTCCACGAGCCCGGTGGCGACCAGCGCGTCGGTCGCGGCGAACTGCTTCTCGCCGATCCCGGTGATGGGATCGGTGGTCAGCACGCGCACGTCGGGGTGGTGGTCCCTGGCGACCCGCAGCATCAGGATCGCAAGGTCGACCGCCTGCTCCCGCGCCATGCCCGACAGCATCGGATAGACCGAGGGTTCGTTGACCGGGCAGATCCACAAGGGGACGGCCGGGTCGGCGCTGGTGGCGACGCCGCGCGCGTGGCCGACCGGGTCCGGGGGCGGGTCGAAATGGCTGAGGTCCCAGATGGCCTGAAGACCCGCCGCGCGGGCCGTGCGCAGGCGCGGGCCCGGATCATGGCGCCAGGGCAGGCCGTCGCGCACCCGGGTCATGCCGTGCCGCCGGACGAGGCCGTAGTGGTCCGCCATCCGGTCGTCCGGCAGGTGGCGCGTGGCGGCCAGGAGGTCGTGCCCGTTCCACCCCAGGAAGCCGCACTCGAACCCGGCCAGGATCGCCGTCACCGCTCACCCCGCAAGCCGTTCGACATAGGCGGCCTCGGTCTTGGCCCGGACCTCGGCGGCGCTCACCCCGGGCGCGAGCTCGATCAGCACCGCCTCGCCGCCCTTGCGGTCGAGGCTGAACACCGCAAGGTCGGTGATCAGCACGTCCACGACGCCCGTGCCGGTCAGCGGCAGGGAACAGCCGTGCAGGAATTTCGGGCCGCCCGCCTTGTCGGTGTGGTCCATCACCACGACGACGCGCTTGACCCCGGCCACGAGATCCATGGCGCCGCCCATGCCCTTGATCATCTTGCCGGGAATCGTCCAGTTGGCGAGGTCGCCGTTCTCGGCCACCTGCATGGCGCCCAGGATGGCGAGGTCGATGTGGCCGCCGCGGATCATCGCAAAACTGTCAGCCGAGGAGAAAAAGCTCGTGGTGGGGAGCGCCGTGACGGTCTGCTTGCCGGCGTTGATGAGGTCGGGGTCGACCTCTTCCTCGTAGGGGAAGGGGCCGATGCCCAGCATGCCGTTCTCGCTCTGCAGCGTCACCGTGAGGCCGGCCGGCACGTAGTTGGCGACCAGCGTCGGGATGCCGATGCCGAGGTTCACGTAGTAGCCGTCCCGAAGCTCCCGGGCGGCCCGCGCCGCCATCTCGTCGCGCGTCCAGCTCATCGGACCTCCTCCC
>CAXUMV010000299.1:0-1750 GCA_964252065.1 uncultured Lichenihabitans sp. | reverse complement strand
TCAGCATGACGGCCTGTATCAATCCATAAGCAGGCCGCCTTACCCCACTGCCCGCACCGTGCGCTGCTCGATGCGCTTCTCGTAGGCCGTGCCGCGGATCAGGCGGTTCACGTAGATGCCGGGCGTGTGGATGCCGTCGGGATCGAGCTGCCCGGGCTCCACGATCTCCTCGACCTCCGCCACCGTCACCTTGGCGGCCGTCGCCATCATCGGGTTGAAGTTGCGCGCGGTCTTCCGGTAGACGAGGTTGCCCTCGGTGTCGCCCTTCCAGGCCTTCACGATGGCAAGGTCGGCCTTGAGCCAGCGCTCCTGCACATAGGTTTCGCCCTCGAACACGGCGGTGGGCTTGCCCTCGGCCACCACGGTGCCGACGCCCGTCCTGGTATAGAAGGCCGGGATGCCGGCCCCGCCCGCGCGGATGCGTTCGGCGAGCGTGCCCTGCGGGGTCAGCTCGAGGACGAGCTTGCCCGACAGGTACAGCTCGGCGAAGAGCTTGTTCTCCCCGACATAGGACGAGATCATCTTGTCGATCTGCCCGCCGTTCAGCAGCATCCACAGGCCGAACCCGTCCGCCCCGCAATTGTTGGAGATCACGGTCAGGTGCCTGACGCCCGCCTCCCGGATCGCGGGGATCAGATGCTCGGGGTTGCCCGACAGCCCGAAGCCGCCCGACATGATCGTCATCCCGTCGAACAGGACGCCCGCCAGCGCGGTGGCGGCATCGGGGTAGACCTTGCGTGTCATGGTGCGGCTCTCGTGCGCGATCGTGTGCCGGAGCGTTCTACCGTGTCGCGGAGGCCGCCGCCACAAGCTGCGCCATGTGGCGCAGCGCCAGCAGGTAGCCGTGCGTGCCGAAGCCGGCCATCACGGCGGTGGCGGCCAGCGACACGTAGGAGTGTTGGCGGAAGCTTTCGCGCGCGTGCACGTTGGAGATGTGCACCTCCACCACCGGTCCCTCGAAGGCCTTGAGCGCGTCCATGATGGCGATCGAGGTGTGGGTGTAGGCGGCCGGGTTGATGACGATGCCGAAGGCGTCCTCGCGCGCGGCATGCACCGCGTGGATGATCTCGTGCTCGGCGTCGGACTGCATGAAGCGGACCGCGAGGCCGAGCTCGGCCGAAAGCGCCCGGCAGCGCGCCTCGACGTCCGCCAGGGTGTCCCGGCCGTAGATGTCGGGCTGCCGCTTGCCCAGGAGCCCCAGATTGGGGCCGTTCAGGATCGCTATGGTGGCTGCCATGGATGGAAGGACCCTCGCCTCTGCCGCGATGGCGACCTTACACCGTCCGCGCCGCACGGGCGCGCCCGATCGGACATGCGTCGCCCTGGCGCCCCTGCGTGCCGCCCACAGGTTTGCGTCCGGGCGCGGCTGCCTCCAGAGTGGCGCTGGGCCGTCCTGCCCGACGAACCTCGGACACGACGATGTTGCGCCCCATCGCGCGCCGCCTGGGCTCCGCCGCGGCGACCCTGCTCGGCGCTTCGCTGCTGATCTTCACCGTCCTCGACTGGCTGCCCGGCAACGCGGCCGCGATCCTGCTCGGCACCGCGGCACGGCCCGACACGGTGGCGGCGCTCGGGCGTGAGCTCGGCCTCGACCGGCCGGCGCCGCTGCGCTACGTGGGCTGGATCGCCGGGGCGCTGCATGGCGACCTCGGCCAGTCGGCCACCTACGGGGTGCCGGTCGGCGGCCTGATCGCCGAGCGGCTCGCCGTGACCCTGCCGCTCGCGGCCCTCGCGCTGGCGATGGCGGTGG
>CAXUMV010000298.1:1473-4962 GCA_964252065.1 uncultured Lichenihabitans sp. | reverse complement strand
CGGGCGCGCATCAGCTCGGCCTGCGTATCGACACCCAGCGGCACCGTGTCCACCAGCGCGACGTCGATCCTGAGGCCCGCTTCGAGGGCACGCAGCTGCTCGAGCCGCTCCCGGGCCTCGAGCGGCGAGACCGGCAGCCCGACGAAGCGCTGCAGCGCCTCCCGCCGATAGGCGTAGAGGCCGATGTGATGGAGCAGCGGCCCCGGCCCATGGGGCGCCCGCGCCCGCGTGAAGTAGAGGGCCCGCAGGCGCCCGGGCGCCATCGTCGTGCCGACCACCTTGACGACATTGGGATCGTCGCCCTCCTCCGGCCGGAGGATGGCGGCGGCGAGCGTGCCGATGGCCACGGCCGGATTGTCCAGCAGGCCGAGCGCCACCCGCACCACGGCCGGGTCGAGGGTCGGCAGGTCCCCCTGCACGTTGACCACGACGTCGTGCCGCCGCTCGGGATCGAGCCGCTCGATCGCCTCGAAGATGCGGTCCGATCCCGCCGGATGGTCGGCGCGCGTCAGGATCGCCGCGCCGCCCACGGCCCGGATCGCCTCGGCGATCGCGGGGGCGTCGGTCGCCACCACCACGGGGCCGATGCCGGCCTCGCAGGCGCGCCGCCAGACATGCTCGATCATCGGCCGGCCGGCGATCATCGCGAGCGGCTTGTCGGGCAGCCGCATCGAGGCCAGCCGGGCCGGCACCATGACGATGGGGTTGGGCATCAGGGCGGCGGGCCGGCGGGAGGTGGGGCAAAAAGCAGCGTGCTGCCTACACCATACGGGTTGCCAAGGTCACGCCAAAACTCGTAAGGACGCCGGATCGGCGGCAGCCCGCGCACGGTCTCCAAGGGAGCGCATCGACCATGGATTCGTTCGAATTCAACAAGATTGCAGGGGCGATCTTGGGGACGTTGATGCTGACCATGGCGCTGAGCTTGTTCTCCGGTTTCGTGTTCGCGCCCAAGGTGCCGTCCAAGCCCGGCTACGACCTGCCGGCCGCCCCGGCCGAGGAATCGGCGGCCCCGACCGAGGCCGCCGCGCCCGCCGCCCCGCTGCCCGTGCTGCTGGCGAAGGCAAGCGTCGAAAAGGGCGAGGCCAATGCCAAGGTCTGCGCCGCCTGCCACAACTTCCAGAAGGGCGGGGCCGCCAAGGTCGGCCCGCCGCTCTGGGGGGTGGTCGGCCGGCAGGTCGCCAGCATCGAGGGCTTCGGGTACTCCGAAAGCATCAAGAAGAAGGGTGGCGCCTGGGGCCTCGAGGAGATCAACGCCTTCATCACCAACCCCAAGGGCTACATCCCGGGCACGAAGATGGGCTATGCGGGCGAGGCGAACCCCGAGAAGCGGGCCGATATCGTCGACTACCTCCACTCGCTGTCCGACGCGCCGCAGCCGCTGCCCGCGCCCTGAGCGACCATCCAAATCCGACACAATCGGTCGCGATCCTGGCGGCTGGCGCGTGCCTCGCTGGGTCGGCGCGGCCTCGCGGAGTTGGATAGCGCATGCGACCCGTCGACCGTCGGACTGCCCTGGCCATCGGCGGCGCGCTGGCGCTGGCCGGCCCGCGAAGCCTGATCGGCCGCGCCGGCGCGGCCGAGGGGGACACCGAGGCGCATGGGCTGTCGGTGTTCGGCGACCTCGCCCTGCCGGCCGACTTCAAGGCCCTGCCCTACGTCAACCCGCAGGCCCCTAAGGGCGGGGCGATCTCGCTGGAGATCCACAACACCGGCGGTAACCAGAACTTCACGACCTTCGACACCCTGAACATCTACATCCTGCGCGGCAACGGCGCGGCCGGCATGGGCCTCACCTTCGACACGCTGATGACGGGCACGCTCGACGAGCCGGACGCGGCCTATGGGCTGGTGGCCCGCGCCGTGCGCTGGAGCGCCGACCGGCTGACCTACCGGTTCCTGCTGCGGCCCGAGGCCCGCTTCCACGACGGCTCGCCCATGACGGCCGCCGACGTCGTCTTCTCGCTCACCACCCTCAAGGCCAAGGGGCATCCGCTCTACCGCAGCTCGCTCCGCCACCTCGAGGCGGTTGAACAGGAGGGCGAGGGAACCGTCATGGTGCGCTTCAACCCCGCGCGGAGCCGCGAGCTGCCGCTGTTGGTGGCCGCCCTGCCGGTGCTCTCCAAGGCCTACTACGCGACCCACGACTTCGAGGACCCGACCCTGGAGGTCCCGCTCGGCTCCTCGGCCTACAAGGTCGGGCGCTTCGAGCAGGGCCGCTTCATCGCCTTCGACCGGGTGCCGGACTATTGGGCCAAGGACCTGCCCGTCACGGTGGGCCAGGGCAACTTCGACACCATCCGCTACGAGTATTTCCGCGAGCGGCAGGTCGCCTTCGAGGCGTTCAAGACGGGGGTCTTCACCTTCCGCGAGGACGCGACCTCGATCATCTGGGCCAAGGGCTACGACTTCCCGGCCGCCAACGACGGCCGGGTGAAGCGGGAGACCATCCCCGACCTCGGGCCGCGGTCCATCCAGGGCTGGTGGTTCAACACGCGGCGGCCGCAGTTCAAGGATGCGCGCGTCAGAGAGGCCCTGGGCTACGCCTTCGATTTCGAGTGGACGAACCAGAACATCATGTTCGGGCTCTACACCCGCACCACCTCCTATTTCCAGAACACGCCCATGGCGGCGAGCGGCAGCCCGGACGCCGAGGAGCTGAAGCTGCTCGAGCCGTTCCGCGGCAAGGTGTCGGACGCAGTGTTCGGCGAGGTCGCGACCCCGCCCAAGAGCGACGGCTCGGGCCAGGACAGGGCGCTTCTCTCCCGCGCCTCCAAGCTGCTGACCGAGGCGGGCTGCAAGCGCGAGGGGGCCGTCCTCAAGCTGCCGGACGGCACCCCGTTCCGGATCGAGTTCCTCGACTTCTCCGGCGCCCTCGAGCGCCACACGGCGCCCTTCATCAAGAACCTGCGGCTGCTCGGCATCGACGCCACCTACCGGGTGGTCGACCCCGCCCAGTACCAGAGCCGGACGCAGAGCTTCGACTACGACATCGTGGTGCAGAACTACGGGGGCAGCTTCACGCCGGGCGAGGGCCTGCGGGTGCAGTTCGGCTCGGAAGCCGCCCGCACGCCGGGCTCGCAGAACCTGACCGGCGTCGCCGACCCGGTGATCGACGCCCTCATCGAGAAGGCGCTGGTCGCCGCGAGCCGGGCCGAGCTCAACACCATCTGCCGGGCGCTCGACCGGGTGCTGCGCACCGGCCGTTACTGCGTCCCGATGTTCCACCTGCCCGCCCATTGGCTCGCCTACTGGGACCTCTACAGCCGGCCCGCGACGCCGCCCAAATTCGATCCGGGCGTGCTGTCGACCTGGTGGACCGATCCCGACAAGGCCGCCAAGCTCAAGATGCCGGGCTGAGGGCGCGTGGCCGCCTATATCGCCCGGCGCCTGCTGTTCATGATCCCGACCCTGTTCGGCATCATGCTCGTCTCCTTCGTGATCGTGCAGTTCGCGCCCGGCGGCCCGGTCGAGCGGATCATCGCCCAG
>CAXUMV010000298.1:462-1463 GCA_964252065.1 uncultured Lichenihabitans sp. | reverse complement strand
CACGGCGATCGCGTCGAAGAACGAGGCGTGGACGCCCACGCCGTGCAGCAGCGCGGGGCCCCGGAGCGGCACCGCGGGCGGGGCTGGCGACCTCGGGGGCCGCTACCGCGGCGCCCAGGGGCTCGACCCCAAGTTCATCAAGGAGCTCGAACAGCAGTTCGGCTTCGACAAGCCGGCCTACGAGCGCTTCTGGCTCATGATCCGCAACTATGCCCGCTTCGACTTCGGGCAGAGCTACTTCGGCCACGCGTCGGTCATGCAGTTGATCCGCGAAAAGCTGCCCGTCTCGATCTCGCTCGGGCTGTGGATGACGCTGCTGTCCTACGCCATCTCGGTGCCGCTCGGCGTCGCCAAGGCGGTGCGCGACGGCTCCCGCTTCGACCTGTGGACCTCGGCGGTCATCACGGTCGGCTACGCGCTGCCGAGCTTCCTCTTCGCCGTGCTGCTGATCATCCTATTCGCGGGCGGCTCGTTCTTCGACCTCTTCCCCCTGCGGCACCTGACCTCCGACAACTGGGCCGAACTCGATCCCTGGCACAAGGTCACCGACTACCTGTGGCACATCGCGCTGCCCGTCACGGCCATGACCATCGGCTCCTTCGCGACCGCGACCTTCCTGACCAAGAACTCGTTCCTGGACGAAATCCGCAAGCAATACGTCCTGACCGCCCGGATGAAGGGCCTGAGCGAGCGCCGCGTGCTCTACGGGCACGTGTTCCGCAACGCGATGATGATCGTGGTCGCGGGCTTTCCCGGCGCCTTCGTCAGCGCCTTCTTCACCGGGGCGCTGCTGATCGAGAGCATCTTCTCGCTGGATGGGCTCGGGCTGCTGTCCTACGATTCCATCCTCAACCGCGACTACCCGGTGGTGTTCGGCACGCTCTACATCTTCGCCCTGCTCGGCCTTCTGGTGAACCTTTTGTCCGACCTCACCTATGCCTGGATCGACCCCCGCATCGACTTCGACACGCGCGAGGTCTGAGACCATGCGACACGTCCGT
>CAXUMV010000298.1:0-452 GCA_964252065.1 uncultured Lichenihabitans sp. | reverse complement strand
GGTCGGGCGGGCGGCACCGGGGCCTGGATCGCCACGGCGCTGCGCGCCTCGCGATGACGGCCCAGGGCGCGAGGGCGTAGGCCATGGACGCGATTGCCCCTCCGCTTCCCTCGCTGGCCCCGCCCCTGCCGCGGCGCGGGTGGATCGGGCTGTCGCCCATCAACCGGCGGCGGCTCGACAACTTCAAGCGGAACCGGCGCGGCTATGCGTCCTTCGTGCTCTTCACGCTCCTGTTCGTCGCCTCGCTGTTCGCCGAGGTGATCGCCAACGACCGGCCGATCGTCGCCTCGTACAAGGGCGAGTGGCTGTTCCCGATCCTGCGCGACTATCCCGAGGAGATGTTCGGGGGATTCTTGGCCGAGACCGACTACCGCGACCCCGTGATCGCCGACGAGATCAACGCCCATGGCTGGATGGTCTGGCCGCCGATCCGCTACGCCGACAACACCCAC
>CAXUMV010000297.1:4425-4973 GCA_964252065.1 uncultured Lichenihabitans sp. | reverse complement strand
CCAGAACCTGCCGGTGCGCTTCGCCATGGACCGGGCGGGGCTGGTCGGCGCGGACGGGCCGACCCATGCGGGCTCCTTCGACCTCGCCTATCTCGGCTGCCTGCCCAACATGATGATCATGGCGGCCGCGGACGAGGCAGACCTCGTGCACATGGTCGCGACCCAGGTCGCCTACGACCAGGGCCCCTCGGCGCTCCGCTACCCGCGTGGGGAGGGGGTCGGTATCGACATGCCGGAGGTCGGCGTGCCGCTCGAGATCGGCAGGGGCCGGATCATGCGGGAGGGCAAGCAGATCGCCCTGCTGTCGCTCGGCACCCGGCTCTCCGAGTCGATGAAGGCCGCCGACCAGCTTGCGGCGCTCGGCTTCTCGACCACGGTCGCGGACGCCCGCTTCGCTAAGCCCCTCGACCTTGCGATGCTGCGCCGGCTCGCGACGAACCACGACGTGCTGATCACCATCGAGGAAGGCTCCATCGGCGGCTTCGGCAGCTTCGTGATGCAGGCGTTGTCCGACGAGGGCCTGCTCGACGGCGCCCTCAAGATGCGCA
>CAXUMV010000297.1:0-4415 GCA_964252065.1 uncultured Lichenihabitans sp. | reverse complement strand
GCCTGATCCTGCCGGACGTCTTCATCGACCACGACAAGCCCGAGAAGATGTACGCCCAGGCCGGCCTCGACGCCAAGGCGATTGTGGCCAAGGCGCTCGACCTCATCGGCCACACGGCCGCCACCGCCAAGACGGCCCCGAAGCGCCCGAAACCCGTGCTCGCCAGCCGCGAGGGTTGACCGAGGGCGCGACGTTCCTCCGGGCCGACGTCGCCCTGGTCAGGGCCGGGCTGTTCGACAGCCGGGCCCGCGCGCGCGAAGCCATCGAGGCGGGCCTCGTCACCGCCGATGGCGTGGCCGTTCCCAAGCCTGCGGCCCCCATCGCGGACACGGCCGTGCTGCGGGCGGAGGCCGTCCATCCCTGGGTGTCGCGCGGCGGCGTCAAGCTCGCCGCCGCCCTGGACGCCTTCGGGCTGAGCCCCGCGGGCCTCGCCTGCCTGGACGTCGGCGCCTCGACGGGCGGCTTCACCGAGGTGCTGCTGACGCGCGGCGGGACGGCGGTGGTGGCCGTCGACGTCGGGCACGGCCAGTTCCACGCCGCCCTTGCGCGCGACCCCCGCATCCGCCTGCTGGAAGCGCGCGATGCCCGCAGCCTGACTTCGGCGGACTTCGAGACTGCCCCGTCCTTCCTCACGATCGACGTCAGCTTTATCTCGCTCCGGCTTGTTCTGCCGGTCGTTCTGGCGCTGGCCGGCGTGCCGGCGACGCTCGTCGCACTCGTCAAGCCGCAGTTCGAGGCCGGGCGCTCGCGCGTCGGCAAGGGCGTGGTGCGCGATCCCGCGATCCACCAGGAGACCTGCGCCGCGATCGAGCAGACCGTGGCCGGGCTCGGGTGGCGGGTGCTGGGGACCATGCCGTCGCCGATCGCGGGCGGCGACGGCAACCGCGAGTTCCTCCTCGCCGCCACGCGATGAGCGCCGCCGTCACGCTGACGATCGAGCGGCTCGGGCAGCGCGGCGAGGGCGTGGCGCCCGGCCCGGTCTATGTGCCCGACGCGCTGCCGGGGGAGCGGGTCCTCGCCATGGTCGAGGGCGACCGGGGCGTGCGGCTCGACATCCTGACCCCCAGCCCGGATCGGCGGGCGCCGATCTGCCCCTATTTCGGGACATGCGGCGGCTGCGCGCTGCAGTCCGTCGCCGAGGCGCCCTACGCGGCCTGGAAGCGCGAGCTCGTCGTGACCGCCCTGTCGATGGCCGGCGTCCCGGCGACCGTGCTCCCGCTCGTCGACGCGCATGGCGAGGGCCGCCGCCGGGCGACCTTCCACGCCCGGGCCGCCGCGAGCCCGAACCTGCTGGCCGACCGCGCCCCGTCGGTCGGCTACATGCGGGCCCGCGCGCACGACATCGTCGAGATCGCCGCCTGCCCGATCCTGTCGCCCGGCCTCGAGGGCGCCTTGCCGGCCGCCCGCGCCCTGGCCCTCGCACTGCGCGGGACCGGCAAGCCGCTTGACATCCTGGCCACCGCCTCGGACGGCGGGCTTGACATCGACGTGCGCGGCTGCGGGCCGCTCGACGCCGCGGCCACGGCCCGCGCGATCGCGGCCGCCGAGACCCATGACCTCGCGCGCCTGTCCAACCACGGCGAGGTGATGATCGGCCGCCGGCCGGCGAGCCTCGCCATGGGACGCGCCAGCGTGACCCTGCCGCCCAAGGCCTTCCTGCAGGCGACGGCGCGGGGCGAGGCGGCGCTCGCCGCGGCGGTGCGCGAGGGCGTCGGCGCGGCCCGGCGCGTCCTCGATCTCTTCGCCGGGGTGGGCACCTTCGCGCTGCGGCTGGCCGAAACCGCGACGGTGCACGCCGTCGATGGTGACCCGCCCGCGCTCGCGGCCCTGGCCCAGGCGGCGCGGGCCGCGCGCGGCGTCCTCAACCCGGTGGCGGTCGAGACGCGCGACCTGTTCCGGCGTCCGGTCGGCCCGGCCGAGCTCGCCGCCTTCGATGCCGTGGTGTTCGATCCGCCGCGTGCCGGCGCCGCGGCCCAGGCGGCCGCGCTGGCCGTCTCGGCGGTGCCGACGGTCGTGGCGGTCTCCTGCCACCCGGCGAGTTTCGCGCGCGACGCCGCGACCCTCCTTGCCGGCGGTTACCGGCTGGACCCGGTGCTGCCCGTCGACCAGTTCCGCTATGCGGCGCATGTGGAGCTGGTCGCGGTGTTCCGCCGGCCGCCTGTGAGCCGGCGGAAAGGCCGTTCGCTGTTCGGCTGAGGCCCGGCGGCCGCGACGGCTCTCTTCGCGTAATCAGCCCGACACGATCAGCGGCTACCGCTCCGGATAAGCCGGGGTGTCGATGATCGACGACGTCGATCGCCTGCGGCGGGGTGGTCGGGGTCGGGGGCGGGAGACGCCATCGCGGCTCGGCAACGACGACCGGGTGAAGGTCCGGACGGGTTTCCCTGCGGTCGCCGTCGGCCTCCGCCGCTTCGGGATGGGCGATCATGGCGAGAACCGATGACCGCAGACTTGGCCTGCCGCATGCGGCGGCCGCGGCCATCGCCGTCCTGCAGGGTCGCGCAGAGCGGGTCGTTCGTCGCGGTCATCCCCTTCCGGCTTTCGAAACCTCGACCCGCGGCGTCGCGAGCATCGGCGTGCCGGCGGTGCGGGGCGGGCGTACCCGGCGTCTCGGGCTGGTCTGCCTCGCTGTCGTGCTCGCCGCCGCAGGCTTCTGCGGCGGGTGGGCGGCATGGTTGCGGCTGGCCGGCAACATTCACGAGGTCGAGGCGGGGGTCTACCGGTCCGCACAGCCCTCCCCGGCGCTGATCCTGGCTTTCGTTCGTGACCATCAGGTCAGGACCGTCCTCAACCTGCGGGGCGGACATCCGGGTGAAGACTGGTTCGATGCGGAGGCCGGCGCCGTGCAGCAGGCCGGGGCGCGCCTGATCAGCATTCGGTTGTCGGCGACCCGCGAGCCGGACGACGGCACGCTGACCACATTGCTGGAGACGCTCCGGACAGCCGAAAGGCCTTTGCTGATCCACTGCTACAGCGGGGCCGACCGCGCGGGCCTCGCCTCTGCGCTCTACGCCTTGACGGTCGCCCACCGGCCCGCTGCTCTGGCGGCCGAACAACTCTCCTTCCGGTACGGTCATTTTCCCTGGCTGACCAGCCGCACCGGCGCCATGGATCGGGCGTTCTGGCGAGTGGCGGGCGCCGCGCCGTAAGAAGGCGCCCTTCGCCGGTCGCGGCAGACGCGAGAGCCGGCTGGGTCGACGCCGACCGCTCAGAACAGGGAGCCCTGCCGGGGCGGGCTGGGCTCGACCACCGGGCCGGCCGGCTCCTGCACCGCGGCGTCGTCGTTCGCCACCTTGTTCACCGCGCGTCCGATCTCGACGACCGTGAGGCTGTCCTCGGGCGCCGGCCGCAGCAGGCGGGCCGCCTTCTCCGGCCCGACGTGATCCACGTCGAGCCAGGCCTCGAACGCCGCCGGGTCGAGGATCGCCGGCATGCGCGGGTGGACCGCGCCCGCCGTCGCGTTCGCCGCGGTCGTGACGATGCAGGCGGTATCGATCTCGCTCCCGTCGGCCCCCATCCAGCCTTCCCACAGCCCGGCGAAGCCGATCGGCGCGCCGTTCATCCGGCGGAATAGGAAGGGCGTCCCGCCCGCGGCGGTACGCCGCCATTCGTAGTAGCCGTCGGCGATGACGAGGCAGCGGCGCCGGATCATGGCGGCCCTGAAACTGGGTTTTTCGACAAGGCCTTCGGCGCGGGCGTTGATGATCAGCGGGAAGCTTGCGGCGTCCTTGACGAAGCCCGGCAGCAACCCCCACCGCACCAGCCTGAAGTGCCGCGTCGTCGAGCCCGGCGCGAGCGGATTGCGGCACACGATCGGGATCGGCTGGGTCGGGGCGATGTTGTAGCGAGGCGGGAAGTTGGGCTGTTCGTCGTAGGCGAACCAGGCGCGGACGGCCTCGGGCGGCAGGGTGATGGCGTAGCGGCCGCACATGGGGTCAGGCCGGCTCCCGCCAGACCGCGTCCGCGCCCGTGAGCGCGTCCGCGCCGTCCCGCACCGCCATGGCGAGGGCGGCGGCCTCGGGGCAGAGCTGTTCGGCGAAGAAGCGCGTGAGGACGGCCATGCGCGCGTCGCCCGCCTCGATCGCGATGGCGGCAAGCGCCGTGCCGCCCCGCGCGAGGCCGAACAGGCGGAGGGTCGCCGACGCGCCGGCCAGCGCCTGCCCGGCGGACGCCGTTGCCAGGAAGGCGGCCGTCGTCTCGAGCGCGTCGACCGCCTCGCCGAGCCGCGTCACCGCAGCGCCGAACGGCGGCGCGTTGCGGGTGCGCAGCCGCGCAACCGTCTCCCGCATGGCCGCGATCTCGCGCTCCAGCACGGCGCCGCCCGCGAGCGGCAGCTTGCGGGTCACGAGGTCGATCGCCTGGATGCCGTTAGTGCCCTCGTAGATCGCCGCGATGCGCACGTCGCGCCAGATCTG